>JAYVVL010000113.1:0-14722 GCA_043787035.1 Synechococcales cyanobacterium | reverse complement strand
CTTAGGTGAACCCGGTGGCCCTAGCGATACCTACGAAAAAATGATCCGCGAAAATACAACGGCGATCGTAACTGGACTCGGAGGGAAAGTGGCGAGTTAATTATTTTGAATAGGGTACTAATTAAGATACCCCAACGATCTCCCATGGCAATCCTATTTCAATTGTAAAAGGAGAATAGGCTGCCAGCCTGTTCGGGCAGGAAGCCCAACCCACAAATCAATTAGGATTGTTATGGTGCTAAGTGTATGAGACGACTTCGCCTTAAGATAAACCCGGACATCTCACAAATAAGTAGAGCGTGAGGCGAAAAACCGCGAAAATTTAGTACCCAAAAAGGATTGAGGCAGTTTTCACCATAACCTCACCCTAAAGCACATCATCTTAGAGATGGATGTGACCCATGACGAAGTTCATGGCCAACAGGCCGAGACCTCATTTAGTGGGTATTACCGCCACCGTTAACGCCTCATCCCAACCAGGCAACCGCAATCCAAACGATCGCTCAACCAAACCGACATCCAATAACGAGTAATTCGGACGATTCACCGGACTCGGATAAAATTCAGACCCGATCGGCACCACCGATTTCAATACTCGTGCGTCCAAACCCTCCGTCAACTCAAAGATCATTTTCGCAAATCCATACCAACTCGTTTTCCCCGTCGAAGTCAGATGATAAACTCCAGACTTAGAGCCAACATACTCAGAAAAACCGTCCGCCTCTTGAGTGATAGATTGCGCCAGGATCTGAGCCGTTGCCTGGGCGATCGTCACGCTCCAAGTCGGCGACCCAATTTGGTCTGCGACAATCTTTAACTCGGGTCGTTCCCGTGCCAACTTCAACATCGTCAACAGAAAATTCTTACCCCGCAACCCATACACCCAACTCGTGCGGAAAATAAAATGGGGCACCGGCACAGACCCAATCGCCAACTCCCCCGCCAGCTTCGATCGGCCATAGACATTTAGAGGATTTGTCCGATCGCTCTCCACGTACGGCGCATTCTTCGTTCCATCAAACACATAATCCGTCGAATAATGAATTACTGCTGCACCGCATTGCTTTGCTTCCTCCGCAATAATCCCCGGCGCAATCCCATTCACCTTCATTGCCAGATCAACGTCATTTTCTGCCTTGTCCACCGCCGTATAAGCAGCCGCATTTACAATCAATTGTGGCTGCACCTCTCGGATCACCGATCGAATCTGATCAGGCTGCGATAGATCTAGCGTTAATATCCCATTGCCGCCCTCACGACTTGCCGGAATCACCTGACCCAACGTTAGAAGCGATCGCCGAAGTTCCCATCCCACCTGACCATTCACTCCCGTCAACAAAATCTTACGCATTGAAGACCTCAGCATCCTCGAACCGAACTCCCGCTTGATCCTTCACCGACAAAATAGGATCGACATCTAAAGGCCAATCAATCCCCAACGTCAAGTCATTCCACAATAAACTCCGCTCATACTCCGGCGCATAGTAATCCGTTGTCTTATACAAAAACTCAGCCGCCGCCGACAACACCAAAAAACCATGGGCAAATCCAGGTGGCACCCAAAACTGACGCTTATTCTCCGCACTTAAATGAATGCCCACCCACTCCCCAAAGTTCGGTGATCCCTTACGTAAATCCACCGCCACATCAAACACCTCACCCACTACCACCCGCACCAGCTTTCCTTGAGGCTGTTTGATCTGATAGTGCAGACCACGCAATACGTTTTTCGCAGATTTAGAATGATTGTCCTGAACAAACCGCGTCGTAATGCCAGCCTGACCCAGCAGTGCCTGTTCATTAAAGCTTTCAAAGAAAAACCCCCGATCGTCCCCAAATACCTTCGGTTCAAGAATCAGCACATCGGGGATCGTCGTCTTAATAATTTCCATATCACTTTAAATCCAAATTTAAATCCACAGGACCTTATCAAAGATCACCATTATGCATTCACAAAAGCAAGGTCTTTAATTGAGTTACTCTGCATCATCCGCGAATGGCGCAATGTAAATGCACTTACAGACCGATAGCTATGGACAGCCATTACCATCCGTCACATGCTGCCATCCCTCGGGCGACACCGACAGCACACTAGTACTGCGACCGACTCTTGCCCAAAACCGTCGATCGTTTGACATGATACCACTCCGTTTTCTGATAGTGCTGTTGAACGTGGTCTGCTGCTTTCAGATTGAGCGCGGTGCGTTTGGACAGACGGATTCTGCATTTTGGCCTCCTTACCTTGATGAGAAGTATTTAAATAGGTAGAGTCTTAAAACAATTTGCCTATTCCCTTAGGCATACTGTATCGGCTTCTAAAATGTTTGTCAGAAGAACTACTGAAGATTTCACCTGAGCTTTGCGGTCTCGCAGTAATTTACATCTAAATATAAAAAATGGGTGCGTTGCATTCAAATCTACACTACGGCTTTATATTTTACCCTTGCATTCAAATGTTAGGCCGAGTTAAGCAGAGTCTCATATTTCAGGTAGAAATGGACTTTTTTAAGCGAAAACCCAAGGCTGAATCCCTGGATAATCAATCTCCAAAACCGTTACGATAGACCTTATCTCATCGTTTAGCGATTGGCCGACAGCGTGTAGCTAGCTCCCCGGACGATTGACTTGCCCTGAAATGGACACTCCAAGAGGACGAGCTGTAATCAGCGTGACGGTAGCGATCGATCGTTTGAAGTACGGCCTAAAGCGAACCGAAATGCGATTGCCAGCGTCCGTTAGGCTAATGCCTCAAACATTAATAGCTCCCACCAAAGGAAACTGAATCGTGCCATTCGGTAACATGGGAAACTCTGCGGTATATTCCGAAGCATTAAAGAAATCGACCTTGACCCGATCGCCTGCGCCTAAAATATAGCCGTCACTCTCCGCTGCCAAATCAGGTGCAGACGGGGTGGCTGACCGAGTGGCTGGGTCAAAAACGGCGATCGGGCTTTGGGTCGAGTTTTGAGAAAGTGGACTGCAACCCTCCGCCAATGCAGCACCTACTGACGCCGTAAGTACAATCCCACTGCCAAGAGCAATGCTGCGACCGATGATTCCATAATTTGACGGTCCGCTTTCAAATTTCATTCTTTTGGGCTTCCGAGATTCCCGCACAACTCCAATTTGTAAGTCTGATAGAAAAGATGGTGCTAATCGATCGGAAAACGCTATACTAACCCTTACGTTTAAACAAACTCGCTGGTGTAGCTCAGTTGGTAGAGCATCTGATTTGTAATCAGACGGTCGCAAGTTCGAGTCTTGTTACCAGCTTACTTAGAATTAGATTTAGTAAAATTGACCTCATTTATAGCCGTGTGATGTTCGGTGGCGAATGGGTTGGATATGGCTAATTTTTGGGTTTGCCTTGCACCGATCGAGGCTAAAACGACCCTAAAAATATACAGAAGAAACCTTGACATCTTGACGGGACTGCGCATCCAGTACGTTTTCGATCGAATCTGAGGAGCAATATTACAAAATATTACGCAGATACAGAAGAGCAGCCCGGTATACCGCAAGATGAGTTTCATAAGGTAGTTGGGTTCGACAACGATTTGCTGAAGTCCAGGTTTGACTAAGATTTGGATCAGTAATAAAATTGAAGTACTGGCTCCTAAAATCATTTCGGTTAGTTCCTTTTGGAGGAATCCATCCATGAGTATTGTCACGAAGTCGATCGTGAATGCTGACGCTGAAGCTCGTTACCTCAGCCCCGGCGAATTAGATCGAATCAAAGGCTTTGTCACCGGTGGTGAAAAGCGTCTGAGAATCGCTGAAACCTTGACGGGTGCTCGTGAGCGCATCGTGAAGCAAGCAGGCGATCAACTGTTCCAAAAACGCCCAGACGTTGTTTCCCCCGGTGGAAATGCTTATGGTGAAGAAATGACCGCAACTTGCTTGCGTGACATGGACTATTACCTTCGGTTGGTTACCTACGGAATCGTTTCCGGCGACGTAACCCCGATCGAAGAAATCGGTATCGTTGGCGTTAA
Source organism: Synechococcales cyanobacterium (assembly GCA_043787035.1). Classification (GTDB taxonomy): domain Bacteria; phylum Cyanobacteriota; class Cyanobacteriia; order Leptolyngbyales; family Leptolyngbyaceae; genus JAAFJU01. The sequence continues at coordinate 10,727 of JAYVVL010000113.1, read as the reverse complement.
GGAAATGTACAAATCTCTGGGAACCCCCATTGATGCTGTTGTTGAAGGCGTTCGCGCAATGAAGAGTGTTGCAGTGGGCCTTCTGGCTGCTGACGATGCATCTGAAGCTGCAGCTTACTTCGACTACGTCATCGGTGCAATGAGCTAGTCAAGTTTGAACCTGGATTCGTCTACTGTTCTAGCGCGCTGTTCATCGCCCATTGCTTCGTGTCAAATTAATCGGTCTAAGGAAGTCGAACCATGCAAGACGCTATCACTGCTGTAATCAATTCATCTGACGTTCAAGGTAAATATCTTGACTCGTCATCGCTAGAGAAGCTGAAAGGCTACTTCGCAACAGGCGAACTTCGCGTTCGTGCGGCTAGTTCTATCTCGGCCAATGCGGCTGCGATCGTCAAAGAAGCTGTTGCTAAGGCATTGTTGTACTCGGACATCACCCGTCCCGGTGGCAACATGTACACCACCCGTCGCTATGCTGCTTGTATCCGTGACTTGGACTACTACCTCCGCTATGCAACCTATGCAATGTTGGCTGGTGATGCGTCCATCTTGGATGAGCGCGTTTTGAACGGTTTGAAAGAAACCTACAATTCCTTGGGCGTGCCCGTTGGTGCTACCATTCAAGCGATTCAAGCCATGAAAGAAGTCACCGCTTCTTTGGTCGGCGCTGATGCGGGTCGTGAAATGGGTGTCTACTTTGACTACATCTGTTCTGGCTTAAGCTAAGAATCCGTTAAGTCAAATTGTAAATCCGTGAAAATCTAAAGGTGCTGATTTCTTCAGTGATTCTTAAATTTTCCAGTTGAAGTCAAGGATTGGGTTTAGTGCGCCAAAGGCTAGTGTAAACGCTGGTTTTAGTGGTCTAAGTCTGGTTCTTGACTTCGTTGTATTAACTCAAAGTTTATATTGGGAGATAGACATCCATGAGAATGTTCAAAGTCACGGCTTGTGTCCCGAGCAACACGCGCATTCGGACTCAACGCGAATTGCAAAATACTTTTTTTACGAAGCTGGTTCCTTACGATAACTGGTTTCGCGAGCAGCAACGCATTCAGAAAATGGGCGGAAAAATCATGAAGGTTGAGCTGTTCTCGGGTAAACCCGGAGCAAACACCGGAATTGCTTAAAGACTATCTTAAGACATTCAGTGAGCTGTAAGAATAAGGGAGGAGGTTATTAATGACCTCCTTTTTTGAGATGTAGTTTCAAGACCTAGCGTTCATATCAAATTTAAGCCTGAACTACAGGACAAAAAAAGAGACCCTAATGAGTCTCTTCCTTCGTTGCCCTTTAGCTTTCTGCGCAATGCTTGAGTTGCAGCCTTAATCTGTCTTTGTCGAACCGGGTTCTTTTTACCCTTATCATTACGCCCCTCTCTTCGAGGAGACTCCCAGCGTTTTAATCTCATGACTAGTTACCTGTCACCTTACTAAAGTGGATGGGCGAGGCGAGACTCGAACTCGCACACCTAAGTACCGCATTTTGAGTGCGGCGCGTCTACCAATTCCACCACTCGCCCTTACTCATACCTTTGTTGTTTCCAAACCCGGCTTTGTCGTTTCCAACTTCGTTAGTATAGCCTACCGAATTCTTTAAAAGCAAGTGATTGTATTCAGGACTCTTAGACCACCGATCGACTTCTCTAGCGCGCAGAACTGGAAGTGGATGCGTGAGCTGGGCGGTTTGCATTTGGCGAAAGGCTTTTCCAAGATCAGATTGGGTGGCGTTGTCGTAGTCGCGAGCTTGCTGGATAAAGGCGTCGAGATTGAGCTGGTTAGCCAGACTGGGCGATCCACCCGTAAGCTTCATCAACACCGACATGGTAATGCGCGGATCTTGGGTAGCAAGCAGGGCCGCCCGATCGCAGCTAAATTCAGCACACCGAACCCAACGCATAATTTGTTCCTGCAAGCCTTGAGTCATGAGGCTGCCCCAAGGAAGCAAATTTGTTGCAAGCAGGAGAATGTTCGCAAGGGTGAGATAGGTACCGTGCTCACATTTGAGATGCCCCAGTTCATGAGCGATCACAGCCTGAATTTCATCGGGGGTGAGCAAGTCGAGCAGGCTAGTGTGAATTACGATGAAAGGCTTTTGGCCCCGAATCGCCATGGTGTAGGCATTAGGAGCGGGATTTTGTTTGATGTAGAGCTGAGGGATGTCGAGATCGAGGATTTTGCAGGCTTCCACTAGGGAGGCGTAGAGGTCAGGAAGCTGTTTGGGGCTGACTTGGATGCTGGTGGCAATATTTTCAAGATAGAAAAATTGTTCTGCGGTGCTGCCGAGGAGGGTCCGTACAATCAGGTCTAGGCCAGGAAGTTGCTGGAGCGCTTGGGTTGCTTCCAGATCAAGAGGATGACGAAATTGGCTGGCTTTGAGTCCGATTAGGGGTTGTTTGATCATGGTGGGAGGGCGCAGGGTTTTCAGCAGGTTTGTTGAATGTTTCTCAATTGTAACGCGATCGTAACGCGATCGCCTTTGGGATGGGGTTTGGAGAGAGGCAAAAGATAATTAGACTGAATTGTTAAATAATTATTAAAAAATTGATAGAATGATTAAATGGCTTGAGTGCCAGACATCCGCAGAACTAGAGAGACACGATTTATGGATTTGGTTAAGATTTTGCAGCCTGCGGCGGATTTTTTTGGTGGGTTGGGTGTGCCGGAACCGATCGTCCATTGGGGACACCCAGCCATGATGGGCATTGTGGCTTTTGTGATGGGAAGTGGGGTAGCGCTATCGGGTTGGAAATCGCGGACTTCAGAAGACAAAGATGAGGCCCAAAAAAGCCGCGATATGCACAAGAAAGCTGCACCGTTAATGGCTGTTTTCTTGATTTCGGGCTATTCCGGTGGGTTGCTCTCGCTAATCATGCAGAACAAGCCCGTGACCGAAAGTCCGCATTTCATCACCGGATCGATCGTCGTTGCGATTTTGCTAATTAATGGAAGTTTGGCCGCCTTTGGGTTTAAGAATGGCGATGGTGCTCGTAAGGCTCATGCTTATTTAGGCACGGCGTTGATGGCGCTCTTTGTGGTCCATGCTGCACTAGGTCTGAAGCTAGGGCTTTCGATTTAGGGAAGAGGGGTCCCAAATTTGGGACATGATAGTAAAAGGATTTTGGATTTGGGTCCAGAGTCCTTTTTTGTTGAGTGAATGGGTAAGATCAAGTGGAGACGGTTGGATGAGCGGCAAGGAATTCTTTGCAGGCTCGGACTCGGGAAGTTTCTCCGATGAGGATACATCGGGACAACACATCAAGCTGTATTTCGACCAGTTCGGGGATTTGGCTCCGATCGACCTTTTCATAAGCATCATCTCGCATGCGATAAACCACCAATAATCCATCTTCCCAAAACCAGACTTCGTGAAATCCTAGAACTTTGTAGAGATCAAGTTTATTGATACTGCCACTTGTCACAATGACTTCGATCGCAAGTTTCAATTCACCAAATTCATAGGATTTATCCGGTTCAGCCGATCCAGAACCCTCTTCCTCTCGGGTCATCGACCCTGTGGGTGTAAATTCAAGGCCCCGAGCTAGTAAAAAGATTTGGATCAGAAGAGCGATAACTTCTGTGAATAGCTCATGGTTCCGTCCCGGCGTTAAAATCTCAACTTTCCCATTAAAATAAAATAATCGTAGCCCCGTCAATCCTTCCAACCCCTGCTCTAGGAGCTTAAATTGCTCCCAAGTGCGATCGCTATAGGTAATGCGCTGTTCAGAAACATCGGAACGCTCCAAATGTAAAGGCTTAACCATCTCTTCAGCCATGGGTGAAGCGGGCTGGATTTTAGGGGCGATCGCGACCATACAAAACCTCAATAAAATGCCGAAACGTTGGGTGCTCTGTGTATTCTAACAAACTCGTCGGGCATTCTAGAGACTGTGAATATTGCTGAAGGCACGTCAAATGCAGGCTTATACGGGAATTTTGTGGTGTGTGGCTTGGATCGTCGGATTGCTTACGACGCAGGTGTCTTGGCTCACGGCAGTCTGCGCCATCGCCTTTGTCATCACCGGAATCACCCTGAGAAAACTCCGTCCGGCCAAATTCCAAATCGAACCTTGGCTGATTGCGGCTTTGATTACCGGGGTTGCGGTAGGCTGGTATCACTTCAGAACCCCGCAGCCACAGGCATCTGACATCAGTCGATATGTGAGCGCGATCGATCGGCAAGTGGTGCAGGTGACCGGACAGGTGGAGAGTCTTCCCCGCACCACAAAAAGTGGCAAAACTCAACTCTGGCTTGATGTTCAAGATTTGGATGCGGGGAGTTTGAATGCTCGGTTGACGCCATCACCGCATCAGGCGCGAGGACGGCTTTATGTGACGATCGGCGATCGGCGGCCTAGTTTTCCGCCTGGAACCCAGGTAAAGCTGAAGGGGAAGTTGTACGCGCCGAAACCTGCCCAAAACCCCGGCGGCTTTGATTTTCGGAAGTATTTGGCGATCGAAGGCTGTTTTGCCGGATTGAAGGCCGATGATTTTGAAGTGGTGGTGGCGGCGAAACAAACGTGGGGATTGTGGCAACTTCAGCAGCGAATTACGCAGTCGATGCTAGTGGGATTACCGGATGATCAAGGACTCCTCCTCGCCGCGATGGTGTTAGGAAATAAAGCAGTGGATATTCCTAGCGAGATGCAGGATGCCTTCACAAAGGTCGGAATGTCTCACGCACTGGCGGCTTCAGGATTTCAGGTTTCGTTGATCATTGCAGTGGTGTTGGGACTCACCGATCGCTTTTCAAAAAAGATTCAAGTGATTGCCGGATCGATCGCTATTTTATTGTTTATTGGATTAGCGGGATTGCAGCCTGCAATTTTGCGTGCAGGAGTCATGGGGTTTGCGGTGCTGTTGGCACTGGCACTGGATCAGAAGGTAAAGCCTGTGGCATCGCTGTTGTTTGCAAGTGTGGTGTTACTGGTGTACAACCCACTATGGATTTGGAACCTAGGATTTCAACTGAGTGCGTTAGCGACACTGGGATTGCTCGTCTCATCATCGAGATTACAGCAATCGCTCGACTGGATCCCAACGCCGATCGCGTTGCCACTCGCGACATCGATCGCTGCTTATCTCTGGACTATTCCTCTTCAGATGTATAGTTTTGGTTTGATGTCACCCTACAGTATTCCCATTAACGTGGTGACTACGGTTTTAATTAGTGTGATTAGTTTAGGTGGAATGATGAGTGCTTTGTGCGCAGCCGTGATGCCAAATGTGGGAAGTTTTGTCGCAGGATTGCTACATTTCCCGATCGTTGCACTGTTGTGGATTGTGAATACTGTGGGGAAGTTTCCCGGTAATCAGTGGGCGATCGGAACGATTTCGTTGGGCGCATTAATTATTTTGTATCTTCTTCTAGGCGTATCAGTATGGCGATCGCAGCTTAAGTCCGCCTTCAAGTCCGATCAGCTTGCGATCTCCATTGCAGCTTTCGGGATTATCTTTTTACCCGCATGGCAGATTGGACAACATCCTCAAATTACAGCCCTCGCAACAACCGTCCAACCCGTTCTAGTCATTCAATCCAAGGGAAAAGTGATCTTAGTTAATACAGGCGATCGCGCATCGGTGGAAAATACGCTGATGTCGTTCCTCCAAAAGCAAGGCATTAATAAAATCGATCGCTTAGTCTCCCTTCACCCGGAAAATTCTGACGCCGTGCAGGCGCTGCGCGATCGGATGCCGATCGGATTTAGCATTGATCTAAAATCCATTGGTGATCAGACCCTTTCTCTGGGCGATGTGCAGCTAAAAGGCAACAGCGCGACCCAAAGTTTGCAGCTTCAGCTACCTGGGAAACCCGCTTGGCTACTGTGCCAAAAACTATCCCAACCCTTGCGAGATGCGATCGCCCAACGATCAGATTCCGTCGTTCTCTGGTGGAATGGAAGTTATGTGGCGTTGCCGAGCGTGGGCCTTGGTGGTGCGATCGCCTATGGGAAGCAGATGAATCCTGAATTGGAGGAACAGATTCGTAAAGCGCGGACGCCTGTCTTTGAGATTTCCCAGGATGGGGCGGTTCAGTGGCGGGGCGATCGGGGATTTTCAACAACTTCTTCAAAAGAAGATACAGAATTTGTCAGACTGTAGTATATTTATCAAAGCCTGCTGGAGATTGAGTAAATTCAGATTCCAGTAGCCTTTGGAGAGGTGGCAGAGTGGTTGAATGCGGTTGATTCGAAATCAGCTTTAGGGTAACTTAACGGGGGTTCGAATCCCCCCCTCTCCGTAAATGAATTGAGACGTGTGAGTTGAGAAGGTAGAGGTTTGATTTGTGCGGTGGGTAGAATTTTTGGTAGTGACATTATGTAAAGGGTAAAGAATAATCGGATATGCTCAGAAGCGGTGCGGTAAGCATTTGACGATTAAAGGCTATTTTTCTCCGTCCTTTAGGTGAGGGCACTACCTTGTCGCACAAATGCGGCCCCCCGTGAACGCGAATACTTGCGCTAGCGTTACAAATTTTCTAGGTCTTTATTAACAATTGCTGCAATCGGACTGGATGGCCTCGTTTTTTGGAACAATACTTTAAATCTTGCAATATTTTAAAGAGGAAACTCTCATGACTCCAATGTTATTTGCTGCTGTCCGGACCGTCGAATGGAGTCCTAATATGGCCGCCGTGATGATTGGCTGTAATGTCTTAGCGATCGCCATCGGTAGGCTCACCATTAAGCAACAAGATGTGGGTCTTAAACTCCCCGGTGGTGCTTTGCTGGGCAATATGAGCCATGGTGCGATGCTAGGTGTCACGAGCTTTGGTCATCTCCTGGGCGCAGGGGCAATCTTAGGTCTGTCCAACATGGGCGTGCTGTAACCCTTACACCTCAGTTAAATTTTTAAATCAAAACGATCGTTTTCTTTTGGGAAGGCGATCGTTTTTGGTTGGGGAAGGTGTGGACCACTTCCCTAGGAATTTTTTCCTATTCTGCCTATAAAAGCTGTTCTGTAGAGTAGCTTCTAGACCCTTCGTCCGAGTCGGATCATCTAGTTGAAGCGAAGATTTCTAAAGCTTGCCTTCAATCTGTGCATTAAACCCATACACTTCCCGAGTCCCCCCATAAGGCACCAAATTCACGACCTTCTCATCCCCCGGCTCAAACCTGACCGCCGTTCCCGCTGGAATATCCAACCGCATCCCACGGGCGATCGATCGATCGAACCTCAATGCCCCATTCACTTCAAAAAAGTGAAAATGAGACCCCACCTGAATCGGTCGATCGCCCGTATTAGCTACCGTGAAAGACACCCCTTCTCGTCCTGCATTTAGCTCAATGTCGCCCTCATTCGTTAAGATTTCACCGGGTATCATCACTGTCTCCTGTTCGTCATTGTTATTGTTTTAAAGCCTAATCCCTCTGGCGAAAAGTCGCAATCAATAAACAAGCCAGACCCACATTAATCAACACATCGGCAATATTAAAGATCGCAAAATTAATCGCCCTTACATCAATAAAATCAATCACATGCCCAAAGGCAAAACGATCGATGCCATTGCCAAAAGCGCCACTTAAAATCAACCCATAGCCCCATTGCTCCCACCGAGAAAACTTCGGACCCCAAACCGCCATTGCCCCCAGCCCCACACTCACGCTCAGCGACAACCACGGCAACCACGTAGCCCCACTAAATAGACTGAACGCCGCTCCCCGATTAACGACATAGGTAAAATGAAACACTCCCGAAACCAGCGGCCTCGATTGTTCTAATGCAAAGGTGTTGAGCACCCATATTTTCGTGATCCGATCGAGAATCACCCCGCCACTCGCCGCCACCCAAAACAATCGATTTTTCATAGCTCTCACATCCACTCCTCTAATAAAACATAGCTCGACGCATGAAAAAAGCCAGCACCGACACAGCACACACCACCGCCAACTGCCCCGGCAGAAGATTTCCCGAATATACCGACAGCGCCACACTAAACGTCATCTTTGAGGGACCTACCAGCTTCAAAGAGTATCCAACCCATAGGTACAAAGCCCCAACAGCATGAATCACCGCCAGACCGCTCAAACAGCATCCAGCCAACCACTCCAATCGAGGAGCCGATCGAAACGCCCAATATCCGCAAACCCAAGCCCCCGGCAAGAACCCTAATAAATATCCAAACACAGGCTCTCGCAAATAACTCAATCCGCCGCCTTGGGCAAAAAACTGAAAATTGGCCAGTCCTAGCAGCAGATAAGCCACCTGCGAAATGACTCCCGCATTGCGTCCGCCCATACAGCCGACAAACAGCACCGCCCCAATCTGGTAGCTCACCCCCAAAAAGTGCGCTGGAATTCCTTGAGGCGTCCAAGACCAAGGCACCCCCACAATAGACGCATTCAAAAAGTTGCCTCCGATCGTCAGCAATAATCCAATCAACGCCCACAATAGCTCAGTTAAAGTGATCACAATCCCGCACTCACACTCATCCCAGATGACCCTGACAGGATAAACTAAAGAGCATCATTTGCCTCATGTCTATCCTCATTATGCTTACAGCCGTCCATACTTCAACGATCGATCGTATCCGTGAGATCTACATCCAGCCCTTGCCAGATCTGATGTTTGAAGCGCAGCGGGTCCACCGAGAGCATCATGACCCGCGCACAATTCAGCTTTGTACCCTCGGCAATATCAAAAGCGGAGCCTGCCCCGAAGACTGCGGCTACTGTTCTCAAAGCGTCCACAACAGCTCTGGACTCAAACCCGAACCTTTGATGCAGCACGGAGAGGTGTTAGAAGAAGCACAAGCAGCTAAAGCCGCAGGTTCTACTCGGTTTTGTATGGGTGCGGCGTGGCGTGAGGTAAAAGATGGCGCGCAGTTCGATCGGGTCCTTGACATGGTGCGAGATGTGGCGGCGCTAGATCTTGAAGTCTGCTGCACACTTGGAATGCTCCAGCCCCACCAAGCCCTAAAGCTCAAAGCCGCCGGACTGACGGCCTACAATCATAACCTCGACACCTCTCCAACCTACTACGAGCAAGTGATCACGACTCGCACCTATCAAGACCGTCTCGATACCATTAAGGCCGTTAGCGACGCGGGAATTTCGGTGTGTTGCGGCGGCATCATTGGCATGGGGGAAAGCCAAACCGATCGCCTAGAGTTTCTCGAAGCCTTAATGAAACTCGAACCCACGCCCGAATCCATCCCCATCAATACCCTCATCCCCATTCCGGGGACGCCACTGGAACATGCGCCGCCTGTAGACCCTCTAGAGATTGTACGCATGGTGGCGGCAACGCGGATTTTGTTTCCTACGGCGATTGTGCGGCTGACGGCGGGGCGATCGGCCATGAGCGACGAACTTCAAGCGATGTGTTTTGTGGCGGGGGCCAATTCGATTTTTACAGGCCCGGTGTTGCTCACGGCACCCAATCCCACCCGAAGTCAGGATGCGGAGTTGCTCGATCGCATGGGCATGGTGCCTAAGGTTTAGGGAATGGGCGAGGGGAAACGTACGATCGAATCCCTGCAATTGCTATGATAGGAGAATAACCGTGTTGAGGAGCGATCTAGAGCGATGACTCTTACCACTGCCCGACGAATGACGCTAGAGGAGTTCCTGAGCTATGACGATGGAACCGATAAACGCTATGAGTTGGTGAATGGAGTGCTAGTTGAGATGGGTGCAGAAAGTACAACAAATACAATTATTGCTGGCTTTTTGTTTGGATTTTTTCTTCAAATGGGTTTACCGAGTTATCGAATTGGGTTCAAACAAAAAATCGAAGTTGCTAGCCGCTATGTTACAGCTCGTGATCCGAATCTCATCGTTCATACTGAGGACTCTTTTCAGGCCATTGATGAAAGGAAGGAAGCTTGTCTAAAGTATGGGGAACCGAATCCGCTGATCATTGTGGAAGTGGTTTCTCCTGGAGATGAAACAAAGGATAACTACCAGCGCGATTATGTCCAAAAGCCGGAAGAGTATACCGACCGAGGAATAGGTGAGTTTTGGAGAATTGATCCTGAACGAAAATGGATTCAGATTGGGGTCTTAATGGCGGGACAGTACCAATTCACAGTTTTTAAAGGGGATGATACGGTTGTTTCTAAATCGTTTCCCTCGCTAAACTTAACGGCTTCACACATGTTGCAGGCAGGACGTTAAATCCGTCATCGTAAGTGCGGTAAAATCCCAATTAAACCAAAATTGCTCTAATGGATTGCGATCGTATGTTAGACCTAAGCCGGATTGGGGACAAGCCGAAAAAAGAAAAGCTCGTAGTGCTGACGGCGGATGATCAAAAGCAGCTTGTACGTCTTCGATCGAAGTGGCAAAAAGTAGCCCAATCGACTGATCGAATCAATCGTCCCCGCGCTGAAAAAACCATTCAAGCCATCTACGCCTATGCCAATAAACCCAAACCTGAGATCATCTTTTTTGACAGTCCCCATCCGCCTGCGATCGCCCATTTTTCCAATCAGAAAAAGCTTTATACGCCAAGCTATCTTCTCCGAAAGTTAAGATACAAGCTTAATAAGGCTATTCGTCAAGAGGTGGCCCGATCGTTGCGGATTGAATTGCATGATTACTTTTTAAAATCGCTGCTCTGTGAATTCAGTACGGTGCTGTATGAAGATCTAGAATCACACATGGGATTGACGGAACCGATCGCTAAGCTGGAAATGGGGATGTATGCCTATTACGAGTTTATGCGGCGATTGATTGACCCGAAACCCGTGGAGACTGAATGGAAACTTTTGCAGACTTGGGCAAAAGA
>JAYVVL010000112.1:0-5443 GCA_043787035.1 Synechococcales cyanobacterium | reverse complement strand
CTGCTGAAAGCCATGGATGTTGGGGTCAAGGGGCATTTTAAATACGCTCTCAAATAATAGGGAAGTGGCTGAAATACTGACTTAGATGCTGAGATAGTAATGCGTCTTAAAAATAATTACAGTGTTACAACCCAAAGAGCCGGAGAATCCCCGTCACAACACCCAGCGGATTGCCAAACGATCCGACTTCATCGCGAGCGCGGGCCAGACCACTTTTTTTGACTACAATAGTATCGTTCGGACGCAGCGCAGGGTTGCTCTTGTCATTCACATCTTGAGTGAAGTCTATTGCAATCTCGCGCTTGGTCACGGTCCCATTGGGGTTAAGCCGCACCAGCGTTACTGTACCGTTTTGAGCTTTTTGAGTAAATCCACCTGCCGTAAGAATCGCTTGGTTCAACGGCGTATTTGGGGGGATCTGGACGCTCCCTGGTTTCTCGACTTCACCCACGACATTGACGGCAACTCTTTCAGGAGAAAAACTGGCCCGAGCCAGTTGAGTAATTTCACTATCGTTCAGCGCCGTGGCGGTAGGAATAACGATCGTATCCCCGTCCTGCAATGGTAAATCTTGTTTTGCATCGCCGTTATTCAGCAACTCCCAAAAGCTGACCGGAATTGAGATTTGGGTGCCCTCTCGGGTCAGCCGTCGGACTTCAATGCCGCGCACATTCGCGAGTTGGGTAATGCCGCCTGCAATTTGGAGCGCTTGGGTGACGGTGGGCACTTGAGAGGTCGTCGTACTGCTGGAGTTTCCGATCGTTGAAATCGTCGTTTCAGCAATGGTGTGAGGCCCCGGACGATTGACTTCACCGACGACGACAATTTTAATTGGACGACTCATTTTGGTCGCGAAGCTGGCACTGGCCAACTGACGGGCCTCCGCAAGATTGACGCCCAATGCAGCAGGAACATAGATGCTATCGCCGTCTTGGAGCCGAATATCCTGAGCGTTATCGCCTCGATTGATCAGTTGCCAAAGGTTGACCTTCAAGCTTTGAGTGCCGCCCCCCGTCAACCGACGCCGGATTTGGACTTGGCGTAAATCGGAAATCTGAGTCACGCCTTCCGCAAGCTGGATAACGCGGGTAAGATTAGGAATCGTCGATTCGGTCCCATTAGTATTGACCGACAGCGTGTAGCTCCCCGGACGATTGACTTCCCCTGAAATGGACACTCCAAGAGGACGAGCTGTAACCAGCGTGACGGTAGCGATCGATCGTTTGAAGTATGGTTTAAAGCGAGCCGAAATGCGAGTGCCAGCGTCCGTTAGGCTAATGCCTCGAACATTAATAGCTCCCACCAAAGGAAACTGAATCGTGCCATTCGGTAACACGGGAAATTCTGCGGTGTATTCCGAAGCATTAAAGAAATCGACCTTGACCCGATCGCCTGCGCCCAAAATATAGCCGTCACTCTCCGCTGCCAAATCAGGTGCAGACGGGGTGGCTGATTGAGGCATTGATTGAGCCATATGAAAGAGGGCAATCGGGTCTCGGGAGCTGCGGCCCTCCGCCGATGCAACACCGACTGAAACCGTGAGCACTGAATACAATGCCACGCCACTGCCAAGGGCGATACCGCGACCGATAACCCCGTGATTTAACGTTTTGCCATCAAATCTCATTCTTTAGTCCCTTGCCTAACGCAGATTTTGCCCCATCATAACAATCTAAAATCAGCTTTCCGAAGAACTTTCAGTGAAATTACGGGGCGATCGAGCCACAATCATGTATTTAAATTCACAAAGGGTTCATAGAACACCTCCCCCAAAAACGGGTGCGACCTCAATTTGATAAAGTTAAAGGGAGATAGAAAATCCATATTGATTGAGCTTATTCCAGAATTGACTCCAACGAGTCGGCGTTAAAACTAATGCTCTTAAACTCAGTACCACGGCTGCACCCGTCTCCTTCCATCGCATCCCAGAGCAGTACAAGCGTTGTTTAATTACAATTTACAGGCTACCTCAGTGACACCCGACCCAATCGGATATGCCCGGTCTCGGTAATTCGAATAGTTCATTTGATGCAGATGATTCTGAAAATAGGTCACAGCCGCACTCAGCTTATCTTGAATGACTTTGGGATGGCGGGTGCCCTGGGAAAGCGTCAGCATCTGCTCGTAAATAGGACACGGCGACACGGCGAGCATGGTTTTCTGACAAGTCTCTTTGAACCTCTCGCGTCGAACCATAGGCGAGTTTTGACGAGACTTGTTTTGCAAACAATGGCGCCCTAGTGATGATGATTCTGGCGTCTCGCTCTAAGGGACAACAGGTTTTACCGCCGCCTGAGCGTTGATAGACATGGCGATTAACGATGACTTCACCGTAAGAGGTTTGATAGGCTTTGGATTGTTCTCCTTTCGTACGCATCACCTCTCCCGCAATTTCGATTGGAGACCCATCCGTATCTAAATATTTCTATTTCGGCTATCGTTGCAATACAACCCGCGATTTTTAGATTCTAATTCTTCAATTCGTTCTCGTAAGCGTTTGAGTTCTTGGAGCAGGTCGGTCTAGTTTTGAGAATTCATTGGACTAACGTTCCAGACCTTACAATGCAAACAACTAATTCCTTGAACTCAATCGTAGCTCTGGCAGCCTGTTTCCACTATCTCCTTCAGGCTAGATGACATAGTATGACGGTTCGGCTCTACATTCTTCATCTTGGGAAAATAGACACCTACGTCCGAGGTTCTGTCGTTCTGCTTATCGCCACTACAGCTCGCCCGGTTTCACTAACGGCGGCCTCGGTTTTCGGTTGGTGGATTTTCCCAGGACTTCTTCTTAGCCCTCTGCTCTTCTGCCCTCTTCACTCGCGCGAGTGCGATCAAATTTTTTTGGTATTTTTAGCTAGAGGGTCAAGCGATCTCGCTTATTGTTATAATTGAGAGAATTGTCACATCTATCTAAAGCAATCTATGTTGCAATCTGTCAATATTTAGCTCCCTGACAACATTGTACTACTACTGGATGAGTTGTCAGAGAATGGCGATTCTTCAGAAGATAAACTTTCTCAACGATCGACTCTGATTACAGTGGCGCTTCAGCATTATAGTCAGTTCCTTCAGAAAAACGAACTATGCGATCGGGTTAAAGCAGGGGCCATCCATCATGCTGAACGCGATCGACAACTTTCTGAGACGTGGTTTGCGCTGGAAGATGAACTATGTCACGACCTAATTGGTTAGTTTCACCCAGACGAGGTGAAATCTATCTTGTCAATTAGTGGATTACTAAAAGATTCGGTCGTGCTACTCAATCAAGTTCGATCCATCGATCGTCAACGGTTACTTCGGAAATTGGGAAAAGCGTCAGAAGAAACAATGGCTGAAATCGATCGAGCCATCCAAATTAGTTTGGGACTCATAGATATTTGAGCAAGAATCTTTTCTAATCCTCGTGATGGGAAGCAATTACGTTGTCAACTTCTTCGCGATGACGATCGTAATAGTCCCAAGAAATTTGTAACTTCTTCAAGGTCAAGGTCGGATAATTGCGTAAGAGTTCCTCATGACTTGCGCCCTGGTTCTTGAACGAAACTAAGGTCCAAATCGGAATACGAGTTCCGCGCAGTCTTGCATATCCGCCACAAACCCCTTCCGTAGACTCTACAGACCGATCAAGTAATGCCGTCTCTAACAAAAAACGCTCTTCTTCCGTCAAACTTTCGATCGCCGTTGCTAGGTCTGTAATTCGTTGATAGTCGATCGTTGGAGTCATGTGATTTCTCCTGGGAAACCAGTGAAAGTCTAAACCTTAGCGCAACACCCAGTTTTAGTCCTCCCCTTGACTCTCTACCTGACTGTAGGGTTTAGCATGAGCGCATCTCTTAAAAACTCAGGTAATCTCCATGACGACCAACCTCGAACAAACCCTTCAAGCCAATGCCCAATCTGAAACCGGAAAAGGCTGCGGCTGCATTGCTGACAAAAGCACCTGTAGCTGTAAGTGCGGCGACAACTGCCAATGCGGGGCGGACTGTCAGTGCAGCGTTGGCTGTTCTTGCAAGAAATAGCAACCCGTCCGATCGCACCTAGACCGACGAGTCCGTAGTAGATGTGATGGGTGAGTGCGCGAAATCCGAACTAGCCGAAAGTTGAATTAAACTGTCACAATAGAAACCAGTGTCGGTTTGAAATGGAACTTTCGGCTTATGTCACGTTTTTTGCACGATCGGTCGGTCTCTCAAGTTTTGATGAATCTCTGGCAGTCTGAATTGATCCGCAAGGTGCGATCGGTTGTTATTGTCGGACTCTTCGGGTTTCTGGCGCTGTTCGGCAGTCCGTTAGAAGCAGAAGCCTGTGACTCCTGCGACCTCAAAGGCCACCAAACCGGATCCACTTCATCGGTCCTAGACCTCAGATCCCTCGCCCTCACAAACGTCCAACTAGCGGCTGTTCCTCGGACTTCGATCGCCCCAGATATTTCAAAGCCGATCGTGGCCAAACCGATCGTGACCAAACCCGAAGCCGCCATTAGTCAGACTCTTGCTACCGCTCCAAAAGTTGTCGAACGGGGAAGCTTCGTCGCCCGAGCCGTTAAGCAAGTGGGCAACGCCGTCGTTAGGATTGATACCGAAAAAACCATTACCCGCCGAGCAAGCACGGACCCCATGATGGAAGACCCGTTCTTCCGGCGGTTTTTTGGGGATGAGGTGTTGGCCCCGCGCGAAGAGATGATGCGAGGCCAAGGGTCTGGGTTCCTCATTGATCAAAACGGCATGCTGTTGACTAATTCCCATGTGGTCAATGGGGCCGACAAAGTGACCGTGACGCTGAAAGATGGCCGCAAATTCATTGGAAAAGTGCGCGGCGTAGATGAAGTGACGGATCTGGCGGTGGTGAAAATTGAAGGCAAAGATTTGCCCGTCGCGCCCTTGGGAAATTCGGCTGACGTGCAAGTCGGCGACTGGGCGATCGCCGTGGGAAATCCTCTCGGTTTGGATAACACCGTAACTCTAGGCATCGTTAGCACACTCAAGCGATCGAGTGCGGCGATCGGTATTCCGGATAAGCGCCTTGATTTTATTCAAACCGATGCGGCAATTAATCCTGGGAACTCTGGCGGACCGTTGTTGAATGACAACGGCGAAGTGATTGGGATTAATACGGCGATTCGGGCAGATGCCATGGGGATTGGATTTGCGATTCCAATAGACAAGGCAAAAGAACTCAAGGACCAACTCGCGCGCGGTGAAAAAATCCATCATCCTTACCTCGGCGTGCAGATGACCAATCTCACCCCCGAAATTGCCAAACAAAACAACGATGACCCGAATGCGGTGTTTATTGTCCCTGAAGTCAGTGGCGTGATTGTCGTTAAGGTCATTCCAAATACGCCCGCCGCAAAAGCGGGGATTCGTCGAGGTGATGTGATTACAGCGATCGATGGTGAATCCATTACGCTAGCGGAACAGCTTCAGCGCATCGTGGAAGC
>JAYVVL010000111.1:0-1840 GCA_043787035.1 Synechococcales cyanobacterium | reverse complement strand
AGTGGAAATTGCGACACGCGATGCGATTAAGTGCGGTCAATTCAAAGAAATGGTGGAGGTCGTTCACCACTACATGCCTGTCAAACAGCGCTTCTCCTATGGCGGGCCGCGTTACTTCAGCAGCGAACGTCAGTTCATTCGGGAAATTCGCGTTTCAATTTACAGTCAAGAAGGGGTTGAAGCGATCGAAAGCCTGTTCCAAGAGTACTACGCCTACGGAACTCGGAGCGTTATGCTTTCCGTTCAGGGTTGCATTAATCAAATTGCTGATAATCCGTTCGATCGTGAATGGCTGGAAAGTCTAGAAGACCCCTATCTTCAGAAGATTATCTTGTCCAGCGTATTGTCCAGTTCCATCATGGAACTCAACAACGTAGAAGACGCGATCGGATTGCTCCACGACCACTGCGAGGAAGAAGATGCGGACATGGGCACTCTCCTTTCCTACGCCGACATGATGCTCATTCGAGGAGATCTCGATTCGGCTCAGTCGGTGATTGCAAAGATGCCCCAAGCCGCTGAAGAAGTTGGCTATCCGTTGAATGCGGCGATCGCTTTTCTTAAAGGTGATAATGCGCGCGCACTAGTGCTATTCCGCGAAACGCTGGCGCACTATCGCAAAACGGTAGGGAAACGAAAAATATTTTTTAGAATGCCAGTTGGGTTCTTATTTGTATTGGCGCTGATCAAAGAAGGGACATCCGATAGTCTCAAAGAAGCCATGGACTACGTTACGATCGCCCGCAAGGAAAAGCTACCGCTCGGTTCAACCTACAATACGCTCGACACCTTCCTCCAAATCCAGCAGGGAACCTTCAGCAAAAAATCGACGCTCCTTGACGATGTGCCAGGACTCCTCGGCGACAGTTGGACCATTCTAATCAGCGCACTCTGTATTTACTGGAGCGATCGAGACGAAGCTGCAAAACGTCTGCAACCCGGCGTTAAAGGACTCTTCGATCGCGCACGCGAGAATGGATTCCTATGGTTCGCCATGGAGAGCGCCGAACTGCTAGCCCGCATTACTGAATTTAGCGATGACCCCGACGAAAGCGAAAAGTGGCAAACCATTGCAGACACGCTTCGAGGCGGATCGAGCTACGAATCAGTTGTAGACCTAATCGCGCCCCAAGAAGCCTGGGAACAAAGCCTCGCCGCGCTAACAAATTTAACCGGAATCGTTCCGGCCAGCAGTGGTAGCAAAGCCTCCAGCCGGATCATTTGGACCCTCACGCCCATGGGAAAAAGCTACAGTCTCCAGCCTAAAGAACAAAGCCTCAGCGCCAAAGGCACTTGGAATAAAGGCCGCCCGATCGCTCTCAAACGCCTGCGCGGAACTCCCGACGAGATTTCCGCCCTCACCGCCCAAGATTTGCGAATCGCTACAACTTACATCAAAGCCGAGACCTACGGCTACTACAACAAGTCCGAATACCTCTGGGCCGACGACGCCATTCTAGGATTGGTTGGCCATCCCCTCGTTTTTTTTGAAGCCAATCCCAGCATCGCTATTGAAGTCGTCAAAGGCTTCCCCGAAATCTTAGTCAGCAAAATTAAAGGTGGCAAACTGGCGCTGTCCTTCTCGCCCAAGCTTCCGGCCTACGAAAATACGATCGTCACAAAAGAAACGCCCACCCGTATCAAAATCATTGAGATCACGCCCGATCATCGCCGCATCAATGAAATCTTAGGCTCCAAAAACAAACTCGAAGTCCCTGAAACCGCCAAAGATAAAGTCCTCGAAGCGATCGGCAGTATTTCCAGCCTTGTCACCGTCCAATCCGACATCGGCGGCGGCATGAGCAACGCCGAAGAAGTGCCGACCATCAGCACGCCCCAC
>JAYVVL010000110.1:0-5487 GCA_043787035.1 Synechococcales cyanobacterium | reverse complement strand
TGGCGCTCAAGTCAACGCTTTCGAGTTCAGACATACGGAACGTCACAAGCTTATCCCAGATCCCACCTTCAAACAGAACCGCCACTTTACCGTCAGTGACCCGCTGGACTAAGCCCTGGAATCCGTAATAAGTCTCATCAATGTTGGTCACGCGAACCACTGAGCCTGGAAAAATCATAGGTAAAACCGGAACGGATCATCGAGTTGTTTCTTTATATTATCAGCTTCGTCAAACCCATCGTCAGTTTAACGAGGCTCATCCCCTTAAATCTGTGTGTTACCTCTATGGCTTACATCTGCGCCAGATAGGCTTCATAACCCAGACGATCGAGCTTTTGTTGTTTTCCCACGACCATAGTTTTTAGTTCTGCTTGATAATCTTGCATTTTCTGAAGCATCGCCTCGTCATGGCTGCCTAAAATACGAATGGCCAGAAGTCCAGCGTTTTGGGCATTGCCGATGGCAACGGTGGCGACGGGAATGCCACCGGGCATTTGCACGATCGAGTAGAGCGAATCTATGCCTTGAAGGGTTTTGGTCTGGATGGGGACGCCGATGACGGGGAGCGGGGTCAGTGAGGCGACCATGCCAGGAAGATGAGCCGCACCGCCTGCTCCGGCAATAATGACTTGAATGCCGCGCTGATGGGCTGTTTTGGCATATTCAACCATCCGATCGGGCGTGCGATGAGCTGAGACGATTTCGACTTCGATCGGCACTCCAAACTGGGTACAAATTTCGATCGCCGCTTGCATGGTAGGCAGATCGGAGTCGCTACCCATGATGATTCCGATTTTTGGGTTAAGCATATTGGAGAGGAGAATTTAGAATTTAGAATGGTGAGTGGAAAACGATTATCCTGCATTTGGGTCAATGTTATATGCCGATACCACTGCCAAAACGGTTTGAGACGTTGATGACGGCCTCGCACGCTAGGATTGTGAATGCAAGACTGGTCGGGCGATCGGGGTTGTGGGATCTTCGAGTGGACGAAGCTCAGGTAGTGAGCGTGACAGAAACGGGAGGCTGCGGGAATGATCCAGCTTTTACGGGAGAGACCCTTAATGTGAATGGAGATTGGGTGTCGCTGGGGGGCGTGGATTTGCAGATTAATGGGGCGTTGGGGCTGGCGTTTCCGGACTTGATGATCGATGATTCCAATGCTCCACTCCGCGCGATCGGCGAATTTCTGTGGGAACACGGGGTTGATGGCTACTGTCCAACGATCGTCACCTGCTCCATGCAACACGTACAGCAGTCGCTCGCCTGTTTGGCTGGATTTAAATCCAAGGAACCCGGCCAAGCTGAAATTTTGGGCGTTCATCTTGAAGGTCCATTTCTCAACCCTAAAAAGCGCGGTGCCCATCCGATCGAATACGTTCAGCCGCTGACGGTCGAGGGCGTCAAACGCGTGCTCGGTGACTATGCTAGCCTCGTCAAAATCATGACCCTGGCACCAGAAATGGATCCCACCGGAGAGACCATTGACTACCTGCGATCGCTAGGCATCATCGTTAGCCTTGGCCATTCCCAAGCCACCGCTGCTGAGGCTAAGCAAGCCTTTGATCACGGTGCGACGATGGTAACTCATGCCTTTAATGCGATGCCGGGACTGCATCATCGAGAACCTGGACTGCTCGGACAGGCGATCGTGGACGATCGGGTTCGGTGTGGATTTATTGCGGATGGGCAACATGTGACGCCGATCATGCTGGATATATTGCTGCGATCGAGTGGAATTGAAGGACTATTCCTCGTGAGTGACGCGCTATCTCCGCTGGGATTGCCCGATGGTGAGTATCCCTGGGACCGCCGCACCCTCACGGTCAAAAATGGGACCGCTCGCCTTTATGATGGCACGCTCTGTGGAACCACTCAAAGTCTTTGCTACGGCGCTTTAAACTTGGTCCAGTGGGGACTGTGTAATTTGGAACAAGCCATTATCCTAGCTACGGTTTCGCCGCGTTGTGCGATCGGGGATTGTACAAAGACTAATCTAATCGGTTCAGTGGCCCGTCTCCTGCGCTGGCCCAGTACGATCTAGATGCGATCGCATCAGCATCACAGCGCTAACAAATGTTTCCAATACGTCAACGTGTGAGCTACGAAAAAGCCACGCTCACCCGTAGATACTCAGATCAGTTTGTCAAAGAAAAGGTTTCCCATCTCAATCTAGAGTCAGTCTGGCCAAGTCTTCAGCCACCGATCGGGATCGGCAACCACAAGAATGACTCGATACGAAATGGAAATACTTTCGTGATGCCACAATATGACAAAAGTCAAGCCATGGATAGATTAAACTTGAAAATTTGATCAAGGAATTTACCCCTTAAGTCAGATTTTATCTATCTCTAAAGTGAGAAAATAAGCTAAATGTCCAGTATTTCCTTATTTTGAACTGTTTTAGACGTTATGAAGTTTTGATGAGGTTGGCGTAGGGGGTGCTGTCGTACTACGATTGATGCTGTTACGGACTCTGTTTCACTTTACCCTCTCCTAAGTAGATCTTATGCCGACCGTTGATAACAAACCCAATCTTCAACCCGATGAGAAAACAGTTGTTCGCGAATATTTCAATGCCACGGGCTTCGATCGCTGGAAGCGGATTTATGGCGAGGGCGATGATGTCAATAAGGTGCAGATGAATATTCGCATTGGCCACCAGCAGACTATTGATACGGTGGTCGGTTGGCTGGTGGCGGATGAAAACTTGGGTGATATTCGGATTTGTGATGCGGGCTGTGGGACGGGAAGTTTGAGCATTCCGCTGGTGCGGGCGGGGGCGAAGGACATTACGGCAAGCGATATTTCAGAAATGATGGTGGGCGAGGCGAAGGCGTTGGCGGTTGCGGAATTTGGGCCGGATGTGCCAGTGACGTTCAGTGCGCAGGATCTTGAAACCATTACGGGAACATATCACACGGTGATTTGTTTGGATGTGATGATTCATTATCCGCCGGAAAAGGCAGGTGAAATGACAGCTCATTTGAGTTCGTTGGCGAGCGATCGGTTGATTATTAGTTTTGCGCCGAAGACTTGGTACTATGCGATGCTGAAAAAAGTCGGTGAATTTTTCCCAGGGCCGAGCAAGGCGACTCGGGCGTATCTGCATCCGGAGGCTTATGTGCTTAAGGTGTTGGAGGCGAACGGGTGGAAATTGGCGCGCAATGAGTTAACGAAAAGACCGTTTTATTTTTCGCGGTTGTTGGAAGTTGTGAAAGCTTAGGGGAGAAGGATTTACGGCTGAGCGATACGATCGTTCAGCTAGCCGCTAAAATAAGGGATAAAAAGATTTTTGCATTGAACTAGAGTTTGTGTTGTCAGGAATCCCGTCATGATGCCAGAACAGAATCCTGAGAAATCTTCAGAAGCGCTGGATTTTCGCACGCTAGCCGATCGGGTTCCTCCTCAAAATTTAGAGGCTGAGGAGGCGATTTTAGGTGGGATTTTGGTCGATCCTGAAGCGATCGGGCGGGTTACGGATATTTTGGAGGGTGAGGCGTTTTATTTGGCTGCCCATCGGATGATCTATGAAGCGGCGTTGGCGTTGCATCAGGAGGGGAAGCCTGCGGATCTGATGATGGTTGCGTCGTGGCTGATCGATCGAGGGACTCTCGATAAAGTGGGGGGTCAAAGTCGGCTGGCGGAGTTGTACGATCGGACGCCAAGTGCGGTGAATATTGATTTGTATGCGCAGTTGGTGATGGACAAGTTTCTGCGGCGGCGATTGATTCGGGCCGGAAATGAGATTACGGGACTAGGCCATGATACGGCACAGGAGTTGCCCGAAGTGCTGGATGCGGCAGAACAAAAGGTTTTTAATATTACCCAAGCGCGGCCTCAAGATGGGTTGGTTTCGACGGCTGAGGTGTTGACGCAGACCTTTGCGGATATTGAAAGTCGGGCGATCGGGCAGACGTTGCCAGGTTTGGCCTGTGGGTTTTACGATCTCGATGCCATGACGCAAGGTTTTCAACGCGGTGATCTAATTATCGTTGCAGGTCGTCCGTCAATGGGAAAAACGAGTTATGTCTTGAATATTGCACGTAACATTGCCTCTTACCATAAGCTTCCCGTTGCAGTTTTTAGTTTGGAAATGTCTCGCGATCAACTCGTGCAGCGTTTGCTGTCCAGTGAAGTTCGCATTGAAAGTAGTCGTCTGCGGGCGGGACGCATTAGTGCTCAGGAGTGGGAACCATTGGCGCACGAGATTAGCAAGCTATCGCAGTTGCCGCTGTATATTGACGATACGCCAAACTTAACAGTGACGGAAATGCGATCGCGCTGTCGTCGGCTTCAGGCCGAGTATGGTGGTGCGTTGGGTCTAGTGGTGATTGACTATCTGCAACTGATGGGCGGAAACAGTGAAAATCGCGTTCAAATGCTCTCGCAAATCACCCGTGGATTGAAAGGTCTCGCGCGTGAATTATCGGTTCCAGTGATTGCTTTGTCGCAATTGAGTCGGGGTGTGGAATCTCGAACTGACAAGCGTCCTATGATGTCAGATTTGAGGGAGAGTGGCGCGATCGAACAGGACGCAGATTTGATTATGATGTTGTACCGGGATGAATATTACAACAAAGATACGGTCGATCGAGGGATTGCTGAAATCATCATTAACAAACATCGAAACGGACCGACTGGAACTGTAAAACTTTTGTTCGAGCCACAGTATACCCAATTTCGTAATCTCTCAGGTTCAAACCGTGATGGCTAAATCAAGCACAATTAGAGGAAGAATCATGACAGAATATACCGTCATTTTTGAATGGACTGGAAATAATTACTCAGCGTACGTCCCTGATTTGCCAGGATGTATTTTCACAGGACTGACGATCGAAGATACGGAGATCAGTATTCAAGAAGCAATCGAACTCTATATTGATACTCTCAAAGAAGACCAGCAACATATTCCTCAAGCCTCTACCCGTGGCAAAGCGTTTGCCGTACAGGTCTAGACCTCTCTTATGAACCGATCGATCGACTATTCAATTCGTGAGAGCCAGCGGGCAAAACGGGTCAACCTGAAGCTATCCCCCAAGGGAGAACTTGAGATTGTGGTACCTGTGGGATTCGATCGGACTCAGGTTCCCTACATTATCCAACGCCATCAACATTGGATCGAAAAGCATCGCCAAAAATTTCAACTCCAAGCCCAACAAACGCCGAAGATTTGCGTTGAAGTTCTCCCGAAAACGATCGAATTCCTCGCCGAAATTGAGACCTGGCAAGTCGAGTATACCCCCGCAAAAATTGCCAGTATTCGAGTAAGTGAACTCCCCGAAACCCTAATTCTCTGGGGAAATACGTCTAACGAAGACCTATGTCGTCAAGCGCTGCGATCATGGCTGACTCGGCGCGCAGAAAAAGTTCTCTTTCCCTGGCTTCTGGCCCTTAGTAAAGACTGTCATTTACCGTTCAATCAAATGAGCGTGCGAGGTCAAAAGACGCGATGGGGAAGTTGTTCTAGCGATCGGAATATCAGTT
>JAYVVL010000109.1:0-5521 GCA_043787035.1 Synechococcales cyanobacterium | reverse complement strand
CCCTTGATATTGTCGAATCGTATCATCGACTAGTTTCTTAATCTCAATTAGGGATAAATCTTGTTGAATGGCTTGACTAGTAACGATTTCACGGACATTTTGTGCGTCGGATTCTTCTAAGTTTAAATATTTTGAATTCAAGCGATTCAGTTCTCTTGCTTTACTCCCCTCTAAACCTTCCTGGCGGATGATGACTTTGAGATCTTCTGAGAGTCCGAGCAGACGCATCACTGTAGTGTTGACAGAGATTGGATTCAGTTGCAAATCTAAAATTGTTGCAAAAATGGCCCGTTCTCCATCAGTCTTAAGCGGTGCTGACTTCAGCCACTCCTCCTGCTCATCCCGTTGAGCCATCCGTAACGTTCCAAAATTAGGCAATGCCTGATCGCGTTCCAATCTACGAATAGCTGAATTTAAAACTTTGTGAATGTCATCCTGACGGATAGCTAACCCGGCACATCTTGTCACGGCCATTTGGACGATGGCTTCGGCTAAGTCAAGGTCATGTAATTTTTGGGCATGGAGACTGGTGATGACCTGATGCTTGAAGCGATCGAGGGTTATATTTTGAGATGTCTCGCGAAGAAAAACCGTTCGTAAGGTTGACCAGTGCAATTGCTTTGCACCTTCCCAGCGTAGTTGTCCTTCAAATAAAGTGAACCGTCCATTGGGTTGAGGAATCACAATAATGGGTGCAAGTTGTCCATTATCTTGAAGGCTCTTAGCCCGTTCTTGAATCACTGATTTTGCAAACACTTTACGGGGCTGATCTAAGTCAGGGTCAATGAGCTGAATCTCAATTTCGTGTTCACCACCCTGTTGAGCGAGTTTATGCGTTAAGTCAGCAATTTGCTTTTCTAGTGCAATTCGATCGTTAGCATTTAAGTCAGTCCCTTCATTGGATCGCAGCGTTGTAATTTCCGATTGCAGTTCAGACACTTGGTCTTCTAAATGAGAAATTTGTTGGCGATCGCTGGCACCACTAAAAATCGAATCTAAGTCAAAGGTAGTTGTCATGATTTAAGCTCCTTTCAAAATTTCAACAATGCGTTCAACAATGGGTTCATAATCTCTAGCAGCATCAGACCCTGGACGGTAAACACCGACAGGTTTTCGTTCACGAGTGGCGTTGAGATAGTTGTTAGAATCCCTTACCATCGGAAAACAATAAATCCCAAACTTCTGGATTACCGCAGGTAGAGTCTTTGGCTCTGCAAGATCTGTGCGCACTTGACCTTTGCTATCAACTCCCATGAGATTTCTGTGCGTGGCGCGTTGATACTCAATTCGAGTCGGAATAAATCCTAGAATTTCAGGTTTGGGGTTAAGCTTTAGTTCCCCAATTTGGCGATAATACCAGCCAATAAAATTTGCAAATCCTTCTACATCTTTGATTTCCGCTTTAATGGGAGAAAGAACGTGGGTACTGGCAGCGAGTGCAACCACGCCCATTGGCTCTAAACTTGCGGGGGTATCAATTAAAACAATATCGGCATCGATCGGGTAATCGTCTAAACGATCTTTCAGAAAATAAAATCCTCGCGGATGTTGAGGAATGTAGCGAATGACATGCTCAATGGGTCCACCACCCTGAATAATCTGAATCCCTGGTGTGTAGGCTTCCCAAAGATTCTGGAGTGGATATTCACCTGCAAAGTCTTTTTTGAGTAGCAGTGCAACGGATTGCTCTGGTGTGGGATTGAGATTGAGTCCTGTAAAGCTAGCAATTGATCCTGAGCCATCTAACTCAATAATGACCACCTTATAGCCGCGACGGGCCAACCCATAGGCCAGATGAACGGTTGTGGTTGTTTTCCCACTTCCTCCTGCGTTGCTACTGATACAAATACGAATCTGTTTTTTGACTGTGTTCATGACCTTTAAATCCTATTGAAGAAATTAGACTATGGCGGCATCGATCGCGTGTTAGACAGTGAGGCTTATCGTTAAGCGATAGAAAGTGGGGGAGACGTCTCCCCCGCATACAAACTTTTAGAGTTGATGGATAGACTCTGTGACCTATGGTAGCCTCTTTTTAAAATTAGTCAATACATTACCCTGATTTTATACATATTTAAGAACGATCGATCTGTCTGTCATATCTGAAGTCTATGAGCACTAAGTGACTCACCTCGTTTGTGGGGGAGACGTCTCCCCCACATTGCGACCCACTAAGATCGGTTATCTTAATGAAAGCCGATTCCCAAAGGACTGCCTACTATTTCACTGCCTTCTCGTAGTAAATTCGATGAGTAAACAGACTTCTCTCAGTGCGGATGGATATGATGGATTTCTACAGTCGCTAAAAGATCGTATCCGAACCGCTCAAGTTCGAGCAGCGCTAGCGGTTAACCATGAGCTGATTCTGATGTATTGGGAGATTGGAGAAGAAATTCTCTATCGTCAGCAGCAAGAAGGCTGGGGAACTAAAGTCATTGAACGATTAGCACAAGATTTAAAGCGAGAATTTCCGAATGTGAAGGGATTTTCTCGAAGTAATTTGTTGTACATGCGTGCGTTTGCAGTAGCTTATCCAGATAAAGAATTTGTCCACCAGACGGGTGGACAAATTCCTTGGAAGCATAACTGCGTTTTGATTAGTCGTGTTAAAGATTTTGAAGAACGGGTTTGGTATATTCAAAAAACGATCGAGAATGGCTGGAGTCGAGATATTTTAGAACTCCAGATTCAGACAGATTTGTACGCGCGTCAGGGTTCTGCCATAACCAATTTTTCTAAAACAATGCCGCCTCC
This sequence comes from Synechococcales cyanobacterium, assembly GCA_043787035.1. Classification (GTDB taxonomy): domain Bacteria; phylum Cyanobacteriota; class Cyanobacteriia; order Leptolyngbyales; family Leptolyngbyaceae; genus JAAFJU01. The sequence goes on along the minus strand of JAYVVL010000109.1, from coordinate 2,767 downwards.
GCAATCTGATCTTGCACAGCAGACATTGAAGGATCCTTATAATTTATCTTTCTTGACTCTGAGTGAAGCCGTCCAAGAGCGTGAATTAGAAGATGCACTGGTTTCGCATATTCAATCATTTCTACTAGAGTTGGGAATGGGCTTTGCTTTTGTTGGACGTCAGCACCGGATCGAAGTAGGAGGGGAAGAGTTTCTGATTGATCTGCTTTTCTATCATCTGAAGCTACGATGTTATGTTGTTTTGGAATTAAAAGTAACTGAGTTCCGTCCTAGCGATGCAGGCCAGCTTAATTTTTATCTATCTGCTGTTGATAATCTGCTGCGCCACCCTGATGATCGCCCCTCGATTGGGATTATTCTTTGTCGTGCCAAAAACAAGACGATCGTTGAGTTTGCTCTTCAAGGAATCGATCGTCCGATTGGTATAACGACATTCCAGCTTGCGAAAAACTTACCTGAAGATCTTAAAAGTAGCCTACCCAGTATTGAGCAATTGCAGATGGAAATGGAATCGGTCGTGACTGAGATTGAAAAATTTCAACATGCATCAGATAACCTTGTAGATGATCCGAATTGATAGCTGAATTCTGTCATTTAAGCGATCGTCTAGTGCTCTACAATCATCCACCAACTTAGTGGACGATTAGAATTTAGTGCCCATAATAGGCAGATTTTTCGTGGGGGAGACGTCTCCCCCGAATGGGTAATCATTTCTCACGTAACTATTAGTTAGCGTTAAGAATTCCCTGGATCTAGCCTATGAGTCAGTTTTTAATTTGAAAATAGGGCTGGATATTTTGTTTTGACTTGGCTGAGGAGTTTCCGGTGATGTTCGTTGGCTTGAGTGAAGTTGGCTTCAGGACAATCACCGCTGTCCAGACTATATTTACCTTGATGGAGTGGGGTGAGGTAAGTGATGTTGGGGTCAAAAAATGGGAGGGCCGTAGGCAGTGGTTTTCTGAAAAACAGGAGATATCGGTTTCCTTTTCTTAAGGGGGTGTAAGCTTCGCTATCGATGACTCGAATATGTTTTGGGAGATTGACCCGAGATGACGATCGCCTGTTCAAGAATTTGAAGATTATAAGCGGGTAATTGACCATTTAGGGTTTGTTCAACTTTGAAGGAGGTGAGAGTCCAATTGCCTGTTGTACCTCCGGAAGCGTCAGTGATGACTAAGGATTGATTGATCGGGATGTTGAAGGGTGCATTGTTCTTGAGCTTTGATCGATCGTAACGTGGTCTCTGGTCCTAGTTCCGTGAGGGGCCATCCCACGACGACTAGATCGGAGCCTTGAGTCAGCTTTTTAATATCTTGAAAGTAGATGTAATCAACAATGCCCCCACCAACGATCGGTAACGGTTCATGGCAGGATGAGTCCATTCTGGGTTGAAAACTTGGGGCGAAGGTAGAGTCGCTTTTGGAAGTTGCAAATTAGCGCTTTTGGGCGTGCAGGCAGCGGCGATTGTAAGACAGCAGAGTGCAGCAAGAGAATAGTGCATGGAGTTTTAGGGCTGGTGGTCTTTAGAGTCTAAAAGTTAGATTGGGAGAGAGACCTCTTGTTTCAAAAAGAGTAACGCTGGAGACTGGTTCCGCGTGGTGGGAGGTCAAGACCCTGATAAAGAAAGGATTCTAGAATTCCGGCGTGATTGAGTTCTATTAGGGCTTGAACGGGATAAGCAAGCTTCTAGCCTTTGCTGTTGAAATTCTCTGGTATTTGGATGGATCGACCAATTTCTGCACCCCTCTCTCAGCAAGCTTTTATGGCTCCCATGATGCGGAACCAGTCCCTGCACTGGCAGTAACCCAAGAATTGATCATGCTGTATTGGCACATAGTTCAATCTATCACGGGTAGATTCCCCATCCCTTGGGACGTCTGAAGAACTCAAAAAGTGGCTGTTCCATACCCCGTCCGCTTGCGGCGGGGTTCTTGATTTTGAACCGAGAATCGTAGAAGATGTCCGATCTCGCTGCCCAATCTTCAGTACCTGCGGAGTGTTGCAGCATCCTACCCGGATGCTGCAATTGTGCAACGACCCGTTGCACAATTGGTTCCTTATTCGCAGGTGTTTGGATAGTCGATCGTCTCACCATAATCGCCTTCTGCGACGATCGTATCCGTGGGTTGCCAATCATTGGCTTGAATAACAAAATCGAATTGCTTCTTTAACTCTTCGGTCGAGAGACGTTCCAGCCCTTTCCCCCAGGGCATTCCAAAATTAAAGGGTAACCCGATTTCAGATTCCACCTGCCGATCGCGGTTAATAAAACGAAAATACTGTCCCATGATGATTACCTCATTACAGATTCAATTAAACTCGTAAACTCCATCATAGGAGATGGCCAATTTCTTTGATCGCTCAGTTCGTTCTAATTTAGCTCAGTCGCAACAAGTAGAAAGTTAGCGAATGCCGATCATTCTGCACAGACTTTGCTAAAGGTAGGCTCTACGAAATTCATAATTTGAGCAATCCGCTCACCATCCAACTCAAACGGATATAAATGTCGGGTGATAGGTCGAAATCCCCGAAAGTCATTCAACGATCGGCCACTCTCAACCGAAATTACAGCAGGTCTAACGCCGTCTACTTCAGCCATCATCTGCCCCAGTAAAAGCTGATGCCAATTCTCGCCCTTCGGTCGGTTCCGATCGACCAGACGAGCCATCAATTCAAAAACCACCTCCACCCCGTTGTAAGCGCCCTGTAAACTCAACGAAACACTATCTAGAAAAAGGTCATTTCCTGAACTTTGGAAATCATGCCA
>JAYVVL010000108.1:0-14932 GCA_043787035.1 Synechococcales cyanobacterium | reverse complement strand
GGGTGAAATCGCTCAGGGATTGGGGGAGATTACGCAATTGATAGTACGCATAGCCCCGCTGAAAAAACGCTGATGAGTTTTCTTTATCCCACCGCAATGATGCATTAAACTGCGCGATCGCGCCTTTATAGAGCGATTGACGACTGCGGTCCCGGCCCTGATTCAAATGGTAAGCCGAAATCGCACCCTGGGGCAGCCGCAGTTGCCAAGCCGTCCAACTCCCCAATGCCGTCAGGAGGCCCAGGGATCCCCACATTCGTTTCGATCTCCAGAAAGAGGGACGATTGACAAAAGGAACCTTTGTGGGAATGACAGACGCAGCAGGCGTGGGCGGAAGCTGTTTGTTTGGACTTTCGTACTCGGGAAGACCGATGCGATCGGCGGGTACAGGCGGTTGGGGCGCAGTGTGCGAAACCGTGGGAATAGATGTCGGAATGAGCACAGTTGGGGTCGAAGGGGCACTGCGAGGGAGGACATTGGACAGTCCTGCGCTCAATTCAACGGTGGATTCATGCAGGAGTCCCATCTCTGCACGATAAATAGTTGTTAATATCGGCGGCGGCGAAACGTGATTTAAACTAGAGGGCAGAGACTTCTCCTCGGCCAAACCCACCCCCAATCGAGAAGCCGATAAGTCAGATCCTGTTTTCGCAGACAAAGTCTTAGCCGATCGGATGGGTTCAAGCATCGAGCCTAATCCTCTTAGAGCCTTAGCCACATCTTGCGCCGTCGCTGGGCGGTCTTTGGGAGAATCTGACAGCAATCGATCGAGCAATCGTGCAAAGTCTCGGCTCATGATCTTTTCATCATCAAGCCTGTGTGACTTCGCCTCCAACAACGATTCGGGGGCAAGCCCGGTTAAGGCTTGAAGCGCCATCATCGCTAGGGAATAAAAATTGCTGCTAAAGACTGGATTTCCTTCCACTTGCTCACGAGGCTGATAGATGGTCGTTAGATTGGGGCGGCTCCCCGTGCGGAGATTGTGCTTCGGGGGTAGCATCAGCAGATTAATCAACACGAGCTTGTCATCGGACTGCCGCCGCACTAAGTTATCCGGACGCAGGCCCCGCAGCACAACCCGATGCTGATGCATAAAACTCAGTATCTCTAACACTTCCTGCATCAGTTCCGTCACCTGAAGCTCCGTCCACGGCTGACCCGGAACTATTTCCTTGCTCAACAAGTGGCCCGACACGATTTCTTCAACTAGATAAATCGCCTGATCGGTTTCAATGAAGTCCAAAACATTCGGAATTTGGCTAAACTTTCCGAGTCTCTCGATCGCCTCGACCCGCTGCTCCAGCATAAGCTTTGCCATAGTCCGGGTCTGCACGCTGCTGCCTTGCCCCTGAATGCGCTGAATCAGACAGAGCGGGTATCCAGGGCGGTACCTATCCTCCGCAACAAGGGTTCGTCCAGCATCCTTAATCTCCTTGATTTCGTAGCGTTCGGCGAGAATTTGCCCAATCATGAGAGTTGCACGCTGCATAGGGTTGTTACACCTAAAATGTTGTCACACCATAAGACGTGGACCGCAATATCTACCGATCCCTGCAATCCACGTCTTATCGCGGTTCTAGAACATACCATCCCTATTTTATAGAGCAATAGTCTAACTTCGTAAACAAAAATATCTTTATCTTCGAGGAATCGGCAAACTTGGGGATTTCTCAGAGTTTGTATTCGTCCGAACTATTTTTTAACTCAATTATCGATAGCATGGAAATGATACTAACAAAAGTGCTTTCCCATGGCTAATCAAAAAAATAGTTGTCTTTTAATGTTAGTTCAGCAAACAATCAAAAGTTATGGGCTTTTAATTTACACTAATTCTACTAATTCTATTTATTTCAGCTTGTTGCCACTAAGCATGAGCTAGACAAAATAGAAAAAGAATTTAAGTTAAGTTTTGAACATTGTCTTTTAATGGATAGTTTGACTTAAATTTCCTGAATTTACATTGATTGGGATTGAGCGTACGGTATGCGAATCTTAGTAGTCGATGATGATGATGTAATCGCTCAGGCACTGGCGCTGGCTCTAGGCGAGCAGCACTATGCCGTAGATTTAGCCTCCGATGGCGACATGGGTTGGAATCACGCAACGACGTGTCAATATGATGCGATCGTACTGGATATTATGCTGCCGAAGCTGAATGGAATCCAGTTTTGTCAAAGGCTTCGATCAGGTGGAAATCTTACGCCTATTTTACTCCTCACCGCCCATAGTAAAGCATCGCTGCTGATTGAAGGGTTGGACGCGGGCGCGGATGACTATGTAACCAAGCCTTTTGATCTGATGGAACTGTTGGCGCGCCTCCGGGCATTGCTGCGGCGCGGCCAGTCTGCTCTTCCTCCAAAGATTTGTTGGGGGCATCTGAGACTTGATCCTAGCCTGTGCGAGGTGGCCTGGAAGGAGAAGCCTCTGAAATTGACGCCGAAGGAGTACAACTTGATGGAGCTACTTCTGCGCAACCCTCAGCGAATCTATAGTTCTAGCGCTTTGATCGATCATCTTTGGTCGCTCGATTCACCGCCCTCTGAAGACACGATTCGATCGCATGTCAAAGGCTTACGCCAAAAACTCAAGTCTGCGGGCGTTACCGAGGATCCCATCGAAACGGTCTATGGCATTGGTTATCGACTTCGTAAACCGATCGACCCGTCATTAGAATCGCCGAAACTAGACGAGGCTGCCCTGCCCGAGACCCCAATCTCCACCCTATTAATTCCGTCCCCCAACGAATCCCTTATTGCTGATGGAATGGGTCGGCTCTGGAGACAGTCTCAGAGCATGATCAACGCTCGCTTAGTTTGTATCGATCAAGCCTGCTCTGCCGCCAAGCGCAACCAACTTGACCCGACTATTGCTATCAATGCTGAAGCGGCAGCCCACAAACTCGTAGGATCGCTCGGCATGTTTGGCAGCGATCGCGGATCGGTCTTGGCTGGGGAAGTGGAGTGCTGGTTTGAGCAAGTGCGATCGACGACTCCATTATCGGCCACCGTATTAGAGACGCTTCTGATTCAACTGCACCAGGAGATCGATCGGCTTAACAACACGCCTATGGCGACGACGCTGTTGATGGCCCACGGATCTCCGAAGCCTACCTTTGCCGAAGGAGACGTGAAGGGCGCGGAATCCGAAGGGAAAATTATGATCATGAATGACAACGCGGCGCTGCGGCGATCGATTGTTCCGATTTTGAAACCGTGGGGATTTGAAGTCATTTCGCTTCCTGGAAATGCCCATCTCATGGAGGCGCTTCAACTGCATCAGCCAGACTTGCTGATTCTGGATGTTGAGCTGATGCCGCTGAGCGGGATTGCTTTATGCAAAACCCTGAGACGGAGTTCAAGTTGGAGCGATCTGCCAATTTTGTTTCTCACGGCCTTAAACGATAGCGAAACGTTGCATCGAGTCTTTGCTGTTGGAGCCGATGACTGTGTGAGCATTCCGTTTGTGGGGCCTGAACTCGTCACCCGGATTCTCAACCGTCTCGAACGATCGCGTCTCCTGCGTAGCCTTGCCGAAACCGATCCCTTGACCCAAGTCAGGAACCGTCGGACCTTTAGCCGTGAAGCAGAGAACTTTTTACGGATCTGTGAGCGTCAACACAGGCCGCTTTCTCTTGCAATCGTTGAAGTCCATCATCTGAAGCTAATTAATGACCAATATGGCGATCTCATCGGGGATGACGTGCTCAAGTATTGCGCCCAAATGCTGCGATCGGGATTGCGGGAAGAAGACTTGATCGGACGGTGGAGTAATGAGAAATTTGTGGTGGTGATGTATGGGACGGGGATTCAAGGCGTTAGTCAGCGTCTGAGCGATGTCTTAGCTCAACTCCGAGGAAAAAGTTTCCAAGCAGACCAAGGCAATGTGTTTGAGGCCCATTTCCACGTTGGTTTGTCTGAGTATCAAGTCGGTGAAACCTTTCAGGACTTGTACGATCGCACCAAGCAAACCCTTCGGGACAGCGCAGGAACGACGTCTCACTTCTGGAATCGGACCATTCATTCTCCCCGTCTTTATCAAGAATGTTCTGATTAATGTTGCAGGAAAGCGTTTGAATCTATGTCCAAACTGATTGAAACCTTAACGCGGCCTTCGGGCTTTGGACCCTATGTCCCGATCACCTTGGCGCTGGGATTTGGACTCAGTGGCGGCGGGCTATTTTTGCTCGGTGGCTTCTTCGGCGGTGATAAATCAGTATTTCAAGTCATCATTTCAGCCATTCTCACGATGGTGCTTATTGGCCTCTGTTGTGGTTGTGTCTGGCTCATTGAGCGGATCTTAAGGTATTCGAGAATAGCAAACCGCGAACTTGAGTCCTGTTTTGACATCTATCCCAAGCCGCCGATCGCAACCCCGCAAAAAAAAGATGAAAGCGATGCCAGTACTTACTACACTCTAACCATCCAGGATTTGTACAACAATGCGCCCTGTGGCTATCACTCTATTGACGCCAATGGACGCGTCGTCTTAATGAACGATACCGAGCTGAGGATGCTGGGATACGATCGCGACAAAGTGGTAGGCGTCAAGTTGTTTTTTGAGTTTGTGGCACCCGAAAGCGTCGGTCTCTGGATGGATCAGTTTGAAGTCCTCAAAATCCAAGGCTGGGTGAACAATCTCGAAATTAATCTGATCCATCGCGATGGACGACGGTTTCCTGTTTTGGTCAATTCCACCGCCGTCTGGGATCAGGAGGGAAACTATAAAATGAGCCGATCGACCGTCGTTGATGTGAGTCAACACAAGCGGACAGAACACGCCCTTCGTCAAAGTGAGGCCCAGTATCGCGGCATTGTAGAAGACCAGACCGAATTGATTTGTCGGTTTTTGCCGGATGGGCAACTGACGTTTGTCAATCATGCCTACTGTCGCTATTTCGGCGTTAAGGCAGAAGATTTGATTGGACAAACCTTTACGCCGTCGATTCCTGAAGAGGACCGGGCCTACGTTCAAGACCAGTTTTCACAGCTTTGCCCTGAACAGCCCATGGTGCAATATGAGCATCGAGTCATTTTGCCTAATGGAGAAGTGCGGTGGCAAGCCTGGACCGATCGGGCGATGTTTGATGAGTATGGGGTTCTCGTTGAATACCAAGGGGTTGGCCGGGATATTAGTGAGCAATACCTACACGCTGCTGCCGTCAATAAACTGAGTAAAGCGCTGGAAATGGCAGTGGTTGGGATTGCAGAGGTAAGTCCTGATGGCTATTATGTCCAAGTCAATGCGGCCTATGGTGAGATGTGTGGCTACGACCCTAGTGATCTCATCGGCGAAGAATGGTGGAGCTTGATCAGTCGCAAAGATCGGGCTGCTGCGCTCAGTGCTTATCAAGTGATGATGGATGACGATCGCGCTGAAGTCGAAGTCCGATCGGTTCGGAAACAGGGCAATCGCTTTCACCAAAAAATCGTCCTCGTCAAAGCCTACGACCAGCAGAACCAGTTTGTTGGCCATTATTGCTTTACCCAAGATATTAGTGCTCGCCATGAACTCGACAGGCTCAAAGATGAGTTTGTGTCTATCGTTAGTCATGAATTGCGCACGCCCCTGACCTCCATTGCAGGCGCACTAGACCTCTTAGCCAGTGGGGTTCTCCAAGCCCAACCTGCACAATCTCAGCGGATGATTTTGATCGCTGCGCAAAACACTGAGCGGTTGGTGCGGATGATTAATGACATTTTGGATGTTGAGCGCATTAAGGCGGGCAAAGTGTCGATGAACTATGAACACTGTGCGCTGTCGGACATTTTTGAGCAATCTATTGATGTGATGCAAACCATGGCAGACCAAAATGAGGTAACGCTGAATAGGGATGCCACGGATAGCATTGTTTCCGTCGATCGCGATCGGATCATTCAGGTCATGACCAATCTCCTCAGCAATGGCATCAAGTTCTCTGGACCCCAGACTCAAATTAACATTCACACCGAACACCTTGACCCTCATTTTCTGACCCATCCGGCGAGTATGAGTCTGGATCATCCTGCAATTTTAGTGTCGGTGCAAGACCAAGGCCGTGGGATTCCTGAAGCCAGTCTCGCCACCATCTTTGAACCGTTCCAACAGGTCGATGCGTCGGATTCGCGTCAAAAAGGAGGCACTGGGTTGGGCCTAGCCATCTGTCGCAGCATACTCCAGCAGCATAACGCCCCATTTTGGGTAGAGAGTCAGATCGGCCAAGGGAGCACGTTTTATTTCATGCTGCCTGCCGTCCTCAATTCCTGCACAAGAGAGGTCTAGCATGAGTATCTTAGCTTGGTGCTGTTGATCTATCTTTTATCTCTATACATTTTGATATTGAATTTATGACCAAACATATTTTGATCATTGATGATGAATTGGATATACAGGCCGTTGCACAATTAGCCCTTCAAGCTGTGGCCGGGTGGGATGTGTCTATTGCAGGCTCTGGTTCAGAAGGGGTTGCCATTGCGATTACGACGTCGCCCGATGCGATCTTACTGGATGTGATGATGCCTGATATGGATGGGATTATGACCCTTCAGGCGCTTCAAGCTCATCCCGAAACTGAACGCATTCCAGTGATCTTGATGACAGCAAAAACGCAGCTTGCCGATCGAGAACGCTTTGCAAAACTGGGAATTTCAGGATTGATTAGCAAGCCTTTTAAGGCGATGCAGTTGGCGGATCAGATTTCGATGACGCTATCGTGGGGTGCTGTAGTTTAGCAGTGACGATTCAAGACTCACGCTGCACCACGATCACATGCTCTGTGACTTGCTCGAAGGTATCGTCGTGGCTGATCACGAAGAGCTGACGGAAGGTTTTGATATTGGCAATCGCTTCGGCGAGTTTGACCCGGCGCGGACGGTCCATATTGGTGGTGGGTTCATCGAAGAAGGCAATATTGATATCGGCGAGGACTTTGAGCAGGGCGAGACGGACAGCAAGGGCGGCACACATTTGTTCACCGCCCGATAGCGTAACAAAACGCCGATCGTTGGCTCCTTCTCGGACAATGATTTCATAGTCGCGGGTCCAGTCTAGGGCGACATTAGGGCGGTTAAGCAGTTCACGGAAGAGCTTGTCGGCTTCGTAGGCGATGTTTTGGACGTAGCGTTCGGTGATGCGCGGACCCGCTTCTTTAAACGCTTTGCGGGAAAATTTGATAAATCGATCAGTTTTTTGACGATGTTTGAGATCTTCCTGGGCGTCTTTGAGCTGGTTTTGGACGGATTGCAGCTTTGTGATTTGAGTTGTGTACTCTGCTAGGAGCTTTTGGTTCATGGGGATTTGGGCGGTGAGGGTGGCTTGTTGGTTCCGCGAGGTGGTGAGGTCTTGGGTGAGCTGATGAATGAAGGCAGGATCGAGACCCTGAGAAAGTTCGGTCTGTTGCGATCGAAGCTGGACGAGCTGTGTTTCGAGGGTTTCGGTTTGGTTGGCGAGGTCTTCATGTTGCTGAAACAAAGGACGGTAGCGATTGGCAATTTCGCGATTTTTTAAATAAAGTTCGTAGTCGCCGCGTGAGGATTCGCGATGCTGTTGTTGTTCTCTAATTTGCTGCGGCAGCGTTTCAAAGGTTTGTAAATCTCGATCGATTTGCGCGAGGGTTGCGGTGGTGGTGGTCAATCCGCTGGCAATTGCAGACTGTTGTTGAAGCAGACGAGATCTACCTTGCAACTCCTGCGTCAAGATTCGGCTCCGGGCGCGAGGGTCGCCTAGATCAGTGAGATCGATCGTCACTTCACTGAGCTGTTGTTTGAGTTGAGGTTCACTGGCGAGATGTTTCTGGATGTCGGTTAAATGATTACGAACTTCAATGATTTCGCCCCTTAAGATTACAGCTTCTTGGTGCTTGCTTTCACGGGTGAGAAACTGCTGCTGCTGGAGCCGAAGGGTTTTGATTTGGGCCTGAATCTGGAGGAGCTGCCGCTGCTGGCGATCGCTGTCGGTTTGCTTCGAGAGGTCCGTTAGAATCAATTGCAAATCCTGCATGAGTTCGGCCTGAATCTGGGTGCCCCCGAGCAGCGCCGATCGAATTTTCGCAACGGAATCGGGTCCAATATTAGGCACGTTTTCCAGTTGCTTTAGGGTGGCCGCGATCACACTCACGTCATGGGAATGCTGCGTTCCTCGATCGATCGCCAACGCCATAATCCGTTTCAAATCGAGTTCAAACTGTGAGGCCGCCTCAATGCGACTGAGCTGCTGCTGAATGCGCTGCTGTTGATCTTCAAGTTCGGGAAGCTGTTGGACGGCTTTGCCTAGGGTAGCGAGGCGATCGAGTTCTTGCTGGAGCTGCGAGTCGCGAATCTTAAGCTGCTGCAAACGCCGCTCGTCGCGGGTGATGGCTTGTCTCCAAGTGTTGCAGGTTTGAAGCTGTTCGCGGAGATTTCGTTCTTTGGTTTCGATGATTTCTTGTTGCACTGTGCGATCGCGCAATGGTTGAAGTTCCTGTTCAGATTGATTCAGCCGATCAATTTGAGTTGTAATCGCTGCAAGTCTCGCCTGCTGATCGCTCGTGTTTTGAATCAGCGTTTGTTTTTGTTGAAATAGGCTTTGCTGCTGCGATCGAAACTGCTCTAGTTCTTTTAACGCCGTTTCCGCTAATTGAAACCGACCAAATGCTTCTCGGCGCGAGGTGCAGATTTCGACCGATCGTTGGGCCGATTCCACGTCTTGGTTGAGTTCTATCAGTCGTTTTTGCTGAGACTGAATCTGAATCGTCGCGCGATCAATTTTTTGAGTCATCGCATTGGCCGCTTGGATTTGTACTCCGACTTTTTGCTGTGTTGCTTCAAGTGTAAACAACGCTAGCCGACATTGGGTGAGTTGTTCCGTTAGCGTTGTGATTTCTTGCGTTAATTCATTGCGTTTAGCACTTAAACCATCCCAATCTTGAAGGGCATCTTGACATTGGCTAATCTCTCGATCGACCCGCTCTGACTCGGTTTTAGAATATTTCTCTAAGCTGGCCAACTCTTTCCACGTTTTCTGATATTCTTCGACTTTCAACACTTTATCAAAAATCGGTTTTCGCTTACTGGCTTCAAGCAAGAAATCCGCCGCAAACATTCCCTGCGGCACCCCTATTGTACTACCAAACAAATCCGCCAAATCTGTCCCCGGAGATACGCCCATATGCTGACGTAACCACGGCAATACTTCGTCTTTAATGCGGGTATGACCTAGCTTTTGACCCAACTGCGGATCGTAGATGTTGTACCCCGATCGGGTGCAGCGATTGACTTGATAGGTTCGCTGATCGCGGCTCGAAATCATGCTGACACAAACCTGCGCACTCGCCGTCCCATTCCGAATCAAATCCTCCACTTTATAGTCGCCCTTATAGTCAAATAACGCCCAAGCGATCGCTTCTAGAATGCTCGTTTTCCCCGCCCCGTTTTCCCCACAAATCGCATTCGTTCCCGGCTGAAATTCAAACACCCGATCGCTGTGAGCTTTGAAATTGATCAGCGTGACGGATAGGATTTCCATAGGGATGGAGGATAATAAGTACGATAGAACAATTGTACGTCAAAGCTGGGGATAAGACATTTTCACAAAATTTAGTTGACAACTCGAAGTCATTTCGACTACGCTTTAGTTCATGGGTCAACATTCTCTCTCAAAACCCATTCAGGAGTCCGTATGGCACTAGCAAATCGTGAGGGGCAAAAAGTCCCCAGTGTTACCTTCCGTACCCGTCAAAATGGCGAGTGGGTAGACATCAAGAGCAACGATCTCTTTGGCGGCAAGACGGTCGCCGTGTTCTCGCTCCCTGGCGCATTCACCCCCACCTGTTCTTCCACGCACGTTCCTGGCTACAACCAACTTGCTGGAACTTTACAGGAAAACGGGGTCGATGAGATTGTTTGCGTATCGGTGAATGATGGCTTCATCATGGAAGAATGGGCAAAAGATCAAAAAGCTAAGAACATTAAGTTTATCCCAGATGGAAACGGCGAATTCACCCAGGGCATGGGTCTGTTGGTGGATAAAGCTGACCTCGGCTTCGGCAAGCGGTCGTGGCGTTATTCCATGATTGTCAAAGATGGCACGATTGAAAAAATGTTCATCGAACCTGAAGAACCCGGCGATCCCTTCAAGGTCTCCGATGCGCAAACGATGCTTGACTTCATCAACCCCTCCGCTGAGAAGCCCAAGAGCGTCTTTCTGTTTACGAAAAAAGGCTGTTCCTTCTGCGCCAAGGCTAAAGCTGACTTGCACGATCGCAAAATGACTTACGAAGAAGTAACGGTTGGTGAAGAAGGCGTCAGCCTCGTAGCCCTAAAGGCAGCTACAGGCTCACTTACCGTTCCCCAAATCTTCATCGACGGCCAACTGATCGGTGGGTCGGATGAGCTAACGGCCTACTTCGCTCAGTAATTTAAATTCCCCTCTTATCCCCTCTTAACCTTTTCTTGTATTTAGAAACAGTTAATGGGGGATTTCGACTTTTTGACTATTGCTGAGTTGTGATGTCTAGCACCGCCTCAACAGAAATGGATAACGCAACTGAGACTTGTTCGACTGACAATCCCAACCCTAATAGATTGATTACTGCTGATCGGATTTTCTCATCCAACGCGTTCGCCTGCTGCTCTTGTTGAATCATTTTTTGGTTTATTTCGATCGAACTTAAACACCGCTGTCCGTCGGGGGTGTAGATTTCTAAGTCACGGTTGCTTTGACTAGACTGGATTCCGAGTAACGGACTCACCCATCCTTCCATATTCGCGATCGCAATCAACCGCTCCCCGCTGCGAATCCAACCCGTTAACCGAAACCTGTCGGGATCGTAAATGTAGTATTCTTATACGCCATATTTTTCGTAGAAATCTCGTTTCTCGGCCATTTCCCGTTTGGTGTTGCTGGGAGATACTATTTCAAACGCAATTTGGGGAGCGATGCCGCCGACTGTTTGTATATTAATAGCTTAGCGATCATTTCGCACTGGATCACCTGAGCACTGCTTCGGGGAGTAACGTCGGCAAGGTTGTTACAACAAGGGGATGTTCTTGGTACATGATGAGGTCAAACCAGAAGGTAGTCCCTTTACCGACTTCGCTGGTAATACCGATCTTACTGCGATGCTTTTCATAGATGATATTCCGCACAATAGAAAGTCCCAAACCCGTGCCTTCGAGCGTATGGACTCGGTTTTCGACCCGGAAGAAACGCTCGAAAATATTGATTTGATCTTCGGGATCGATGCCGATTCCGGTGTCGCTGATTTCAATGCGAATGAGCGGCGATCGAGTAGCGATGTCGCACTGATGCGTGAGATAGGCTCGCATAGAAATTTGACCACCGGGCGGCGTAAATTTCATGGCATTTCCGACTAGATTTGCAAAGACTTGAAGGAGCAAATCATAGTGTCCGACCACCGAAGGCAGATCGGGTTCAATCTCTTGAACAAGCGTAATTCCTTTATCCCGAGCATTAAGCTGGTAGGTGCGGAGGGTCTGCTCAATCGCCGGAGTCAAGTCCACCGCATCTAGCACATAGGTCCGTGATGATTCGAGGCGAGACAGATCTAGAACATCATTCACGAGGCGAGTAAGCCTATCGGTTTCGCGGTTAGCCGTTTCAAGGAATTCACGCTGTTGGCTAGGTTCGAGGGCGTCGCCGTACTCATAGAGGGTTTCGATGAAGGATTTGATGTTGAATAGCGGCGTGCGGAGTTCATGGGAAATGTTGCTGATGAACTGGCTCTTGGCTTCGTTGAGTTCCGTTTCGCGGGTCACGTCCTGAATCGTCATGGCAATGCCGCGCAGACTGTCTTTTGTGGCATCCAGTACAGTGTTGAGCAAAATCCGGATAGTGCAGTAGTTTGGTTCGGTGAGGGTAATGGTGAACTCGGTCCCTTCTTTGACTTCGCCGCGAATAATTTGATACAGCGTCCGAGTGAGTTCGACTTGGACGGCAGTAGGCAAGACATAGAGCGCATTTTCGCCTTCGACCGGCCCGTCCCAACCGAAGATGCGGCGGGCGGTGGCGTTGACGAGGACGATTTGAAACTCGGTGTCGAGGAGGATGGCTCCATCGGCGATCGTGGCCACGAGGGTTTCTAGCTTGGCTTTTTCAGAGGTCAATTCATCAATGTTTTGCTCTTGGTAGCGCTCTAACCGTTCAGCCATTTCATTGAAGCTTGACATTAAACCCAGAAACTCGCCGCCTAGGGGAAGATCGACTCGCTGCTGGAAGTTGCCCTTGGCGATGTTTTGGACGCCGTTGAGCAGTTCGCGGATGGGTTTAGTAATGGTGAGCGCATTGAACACCGCGCCTAAGATGACCATCACCCAAATGGAAACAAATACGGCAGTGGTGACATCACGGGTGAGATTAGACGAGGCGATCGTCGCGGGGTTAGGGTTGGTGCCGATCGCTAGAACGCCGACGTATTTCCCGTCATAGACCAGTGGAACAAAAACGTCGGTGACTTCCCCGTCGGGGGTGAAATGTTGGCGGACCATGGGGCGATCGAGGCGATCGCTGAAGTTGGCGGGAAGCTGAATGCGACGCTTGATGGTGAGGGAGTTTTGGACTTCGGTGTTGCTGAAGGGAATGCCGAAGTAAATCTCGCCTTCGGGGTTGGCATAGATCATGTAGCGGACGCTGGAGGTGCTGCTGTAGAAACGCTGGGAAAAACTAGCGAGATCGCTTTTACGATCTTCGCCTACCAAGGGTGCAACGTTGGCCGCCAGCAGCAAACCCAGATCGCTACCAAACCGAGTGTCGTTGAGCTGTGCATCAGATTGAATGGTGTTGACTGACCAAAACGTGACCCCGCTCATAGTCAAAGAAACCACGAGGGTCGCGATCGCCATCAGCTTCGTCTGCAAGGTGAAATCAGACCACCAGCGCACTAAGCCATTTTGAAGAGTCTGGAAAAGGGTCACCAAAACAAAACCATTCCTACAAGATTGTCATTTCAGAGAATACCCTAGAGAACAATTAATTCACTGTTCTTAATACATTCCTTTATTATCTTAATGTAACAGTCCTGTCTACCGATCGGGGTCTTAATCCAGCGTCTTATCGTTTTCTTTCGAGAATGTTAAGACCGGGTGTCAGTTTTGGATGAAGCTCTTACACTGTGAGTGACTGCAAATTGATGATCTTATCCAAATATTCTTATCTTCCTTATGCCAACTTCACCTAACACGCCACCCAACACCGCACCAAATACCTCACCGACTGCTGCGATTAATCCCAACACTGCGCCGAAGGGCAACGCGGCGATCGACTATAAGGCACGCGGGCTGATGCTTCAGCGGGGCGGGGAGGAGTTGGTCTTGGAGAAAATCAACGATCGCTTTACCGTCACGGCCAATGCAAAGGATCAAGTCCCGCAGCTTGCGCATCAAGTTTCAGCTCAGGTGAACGCTATCCGGCTGCCGAAAATGACGGAGTTTGTGGTCCCCGCAGGCGATCGTGATGCGGCTATGAAGACAATGCGGCAGTCCGACGCGGTGAAGTATGCCAGCCATGTTTATCAGTTTAAAAATGACCCGGCCTCGCGAATTTATCTTACCGATCGGCTGACGGTGCAGTTTGTGCCTGCCTTGAAGCCCGATGCCATTGAGGCGATTACGAAGCCCTTGGGGATGACGCTGGTTAAGGCTATTGCAGGATTGCCCAATGCGTTTGTTTTTGAGGTGTCCAAAACGTCTCCTGAGAACCCGGTTAAGATCGCCAACGTCCTGATTCAGCGCCCGGATGTCATGGTCGCTGAACCGAATATTGTCGTTGAGACCCAACCTCACTACCGCCCCAAAGACCCGCAGTACCCGAAGCAGTGGCACCTTAACCACACGGGCGGCGAGGAACTCACCCTCGGCTCTCATGTGTTTGCAGAGCTGGCTTGGGACATCACGCGGGGAAGCCGATCGATCGTGGTGGCAGTGACGGATGATGGCATGGACTTGACCCATCCGGATTTTCAGGGAATGGGCAAAATCGTGTCGCCTCGTGACTTTAAGGGCAAGGACTTTCTGCCGCTTCCTGAGGACGCCGACGAAAACCATGGAACGGCCTGTGCGGGAGTGGCCGTAGCAGAGGAAAACGGTAGCAGTGGCGTGGGTATCGCTCCGGGCTGCGCGTTGATGCCGATTCGGACGACGGGGTACCTGGATGATGACTCAATGGAGGAACTGTTTGACTGGTGCGTGGCGCGGGGGGCGGCGGTAATTTCCTGTAGTTGGGGACCGAGTGCAGTATATTTTCCACTTTCACTGCGGCAAAACAATGCGGTGACTCGCGCGGCAACGATGGGACGAAGAGGCAAAGGCTGTATCATCGTCTTCGCGGCAGGCAATGCCAATCGACCGACGGATGGTGTCATCAATGAATCCGGCTGGGAACGAAATGCGATCGCTGGGCCGACGCGCTGGCTCGGCGGATTTACGGTGCATCCCGATGTGATTACTGTGTCTGCCTGCACTAGTCTCAGCACCAAGGCCGCCTATAGCAATTGGGGGGCGCAAGTGTCAGTCTGTGCCCCGAGTAACAATGCTCCTCCCGGCGTGGGTCTGCCCGAACTTGGCTACGTCGCCACACCGCCGGAAGTGAACGTCTATCTTCCGGGTAAGGGCATTGTGACGACCGATCGCATGGGCAGTGACGGATACGATCCGGGCGACACGACCCCTGACTCGGGTCCTGCGGCCTTTGGTGGAACGTCTAGTGCTTGTCCTTTGGTCGCGGGGGTGGCGGCTTTGGTATTATCAGCCAATTCTCGGCTAACTGCTCGTGAAGTTCGCCAAATCCTTGAACAGTCTGCCGACAAGATTGTTGATGCGAATCCTGATCCGCAGTTTGGGTTTCAGAAAGGCACTTATGAGAAAAACGGTCGATCGGACTGGTTTGGCTATGGCAAAGTGAATGCGGCCAATGCGGTGAAAATGGCGATTAAACGTCGTATGGCAGTATCTTTCACGCCGGGACG
>JAYVVL010000107.1:0-1870 GCA_043787035.1 Synechococcales cyanobacterium | reverse complement strand
CGCGCCGCGATCGCACGAGCCTCCAGTAGCTGGCGATTTCGTAGATGATGCGTTGGCGAAGTTCGTTTTCTTGCGATTCGGAGAGGATATCGAGGGTTTCACTGGTGGTAGTGACGATCGTTAGGCGTCGGGTGCTGAGGACCGAGGCAAATCCCTGAATTTGTGTGCCTTGGGCTAGCGCGATGGTGAGACAGTCGGCATTTCCTGCGGGGAGGGTTGCGATTTGGCGGGTGACGAGGGCGGTAAGAACCGTGAGAAGGGGAGCATCGCTCGGAGAGATGAGGGCGGAATCGGAGCGTGCAACTCGGGTTGAATACCAGATTTCTTTGAGCTTTTGACTGACTTGGCGGCTGGTGTTGAGCACTGCGTAGACGGGATAGAGCGACATTTGCGCTCCCCACAGGACCACGACCTTAAAATTTCGCCACAGCAAGCCTGCCCTGTCCTTGAGGCGTTGGACGTTGCGGTTCAGGCTATTAAACAGATGGCTTTGGTAAGGGCGATCGGCTGACATGGCACAATGGGGAGAGGTTGAGTTGGGAATAGAAACTGCATAGATTTTTATCTTACTCGCTTTCGTTTGATAGGGTTTGTGAAGCATTATGACGAAATTAGATGGATCTGGTTTGGACTCTGGTGTGGAGGAGTTCGGCGAGACGGCAATCTCTCGGATTCAAGGGCTGATCCGCCGATTGCGATCGACCGCTCAGCGAGATTGGATGGTGGAGTGGTGCTTGAAAACCGGGGAGAGTGCGGCCCTCAATGAGAAGGGTCAGATTGCCTGGGCGAAGGGACGACAAGCGATCGAGTTAGTGACGCAAATTGATGTGGCAAAACAGATTGAATCCATGTCACCATCATCGACGAGGCTTAATTCGGATGATGAATGGGTGGTGCGGCTGGGGTTGACCTGGTGGGCACAGCAGGCGGAGGTCTGGGTGGATGGGCGGTTGGTGCAGGAAGGCGATTTGTTTGACCATACTTGCCGGGTGGTGATTTGGGATGGGGCGGGCGGGGAGCGGGGTGATGAAGCGACTCCGATCGAGGTACGGCTGACGTTAGTGAGTCCGGGGCACGATGGTGGGGCCTTGATGCGATCGAGGGTTATCGTGGAAGCGGCATCGGGCGAGGCGGATGGTGGATTTGTGGCGAATGAAGTGGAGATTGTCAGCAAATTTGTAACGGTGTTTTGTCCGGATGAACTAGAGGATTTGGCCGATCGGCTAAATGGATTGGAAACGTTATCAGAGATTCGATCGGTTTTATGTTGCTGGAGCGATCGAATTAAGCAATATAAAATCCAATGTTTAGGCCATGCGCATTTAGATTTAGCATGGCTCTGGACCGTAGACGAGACCTGGGAAGTGGCCGAGCGGACGTTTCTTTCAGCGTTGAACTTGATGAAAGATTTCCCGGCGTTGATTTTTGGCCATACGACGCCTGTGATGTATGAGTGGTTTGAGGAGCACCGCCCTGCTATTTTTCGATCGATTCAGGACCGGGTACAGGCAGGGAAATGGGAGCCGATCGGCGGACTGTGGGTGGAGCCAGAAATTAATGTGATTGGTGGAGAGTCTATTGCTCGGCAGATTTTGTATGGACAAAAATATTACGAGAAAACCTTTGGGCGGCGAAGTCGGGTGGCGTGGTTGCCGGATACTTTTGGGTTTTGTGGGCAGCTACCGCAGTTATTAAAGCTAGGTGGAATGGATTATTTTGTAACCCAAAAGCTACGCTGGAATGACACCACGAAGGTCCCGCACGACGTTTTCAACTGGCAATCTCCCGATGGTTCACAGGTCTTGGCCTTAATGTCAGCCCCAATAGGCGAATGGATTGATCCTATTAAGATGAGTGATTATTGTTGGGA
>JAYVVL010000106.1:0-15026 GCA_043787035.1 Synechococcales cyanobacterium | reverse complement strand
GTCAGCTCCGATCGACAGCCTATATGATGAATACTGCTGAAAGCCGTTACTTGCTCGATAGCAGTGCAGCTTCTGAACAAGAAAAGCAGTTTTCGATTAATGCAAGTAAAATCGCTCGAATTGAAAATTTGAACCCAGTCACCAATGCTGCAGACTATCAAAGACAACTTCAGACTGTTGCAAACCAAGGTCAAGTTCTTCCTGGAATGAGTGGTTTCTTTGCAACCCAGTTAAAGAATGTGAGCTTTCCAAATGAGATGGATAAGACCAAAATGATGATCGCTGATTTTGTAGCTTATCTAAAGATTGATAGCAAAATCCGATCGCTCAACACAACGGGAAAACGAGAAGAAGCGATCAAACTCACGCTTGGAAATGAACCAGGACAGTCTAACTATGCCTTTGAAAAATTTAGAGCCTCTCAAAGTGAAACCATGGATATCAATATCGATGCATTTAATCAGGCGATCCAAAAAGCACAGCGATCGCTCGAAGATCCAAATCCCAGAAAGGCGCTAACAAGCGGTGAAGTCATTGAACTGACCCAGCCCAATAACTTTGATATCTTTTGGCTGAAGGTTCTTGCTATCTCAGGGGCGATCGTCGGGCTAACCTACTATGGACTCACCCAACGCATCAGAGAATACGAAGTCTAAGGAACATAGATTCAATCATATCCGGCAGTTGAAACCGCGACTTCAGTTGCCAAGGCAAATTATTTTACACCGATCGCCTTTGCGCAGGTATTGGCCCGTTCTCGCGCTTGCTCAACGGTCGATCCGATCGCTAGTGCCACGGCCATTCGACGGTTTGGATGAGCCTTTGGTTTGCCGAAGATGCGTAACTTACTCGTCGGGACGTTCAACGCTTCGTTAACACCTGTAAAGATGGGATTTTCGGTGGTGGTGGTGGCCAAAATAACGGATGATGCGCTGGGTGATAGGAGCGTGATTTCCCCGATCGGCAAGCCAGCGATCGCTCGAACATGGAGTTCAAACTCTGACATATTTTGACTAATCATCGTCACCATTCCCGTATCGTGAGGACGCGGACTGACTTCGCTGAAGTAAACCGTTTGTTCACCGCTAGCATTTCCCTCAATGAATAGCTCCACGCCAAAAAGTCCCCAGCCGCCGAGCGCTTCAGTAATCTTTGACGCAATCTCTTCGCATTGTCTTAGCGTTGACTCTGACAATTCACAGGGTTGCCAAGACTCACGATAGTCACCATTCACTTGAACATGACCGATCGCAGGACAGAAGTGTGTCCCATCTATTGCTCGAACCGTTAGCAACGTAATCTCAGTTTCAAAATTCACGAAGCCTTCTACAATCACGCGATCGTTCTGAGTCCGACCTTTAGCATGAGCATGTTCCCAAGCTGGAATCACATCCGCTTGCGTTTTTATCGTGCTCTGACCCTTGCCAGACGAACTCATCACAGGCTTAATCACACAGGGAAGCCCCACGTCCTGAACGGCTTGCAAATAGTCTGATTCTGTTTCAGCGAAGCGGTAGGGTGATGTTTTTAGCCCGAGGGTTTCCGCCGCTAACCGACGAATGCCTTCACGGTTCATGGTGAGTAAGGTTGCTTGTGCGGTGGGAATCACGCGCCAGCCGGATTGCTCTAACTCCACTAAGGTTTCCGTTGCGATCGCTTCGACTTCAGGCACGATTAAGCTTGGTCGTTCTTGTTCAATCACCCTTTTAAGCGCGTCACCATCCAGCATGTTAATCACTTGCGATCGATGAGCCACTTGCATCGCTGGAGCATGGGCATAAGAATCCACCGCAATCACCTCAATCCCCAACCGCATAGCCTCGATCGCCACTTCACGGCCTAGTTCTCCCGATCCAAGCAGAAGTAATCGATGAGACTCAGGCTGACCGGGTGTGGTCCATTCAGACCAAGGCGATGTTGTCGGGAAACTAGACATGACGTGAATTCCTTAAAGGTAATGATTGAAAGAGTGGACCTGTGAAAACTATACGGCAAAGCCGATCGGCAACCCAATCTAAAACGTTGTCTCTTGTGTAGCCATTACATTCTGGCAAGCGGGGCGATCGGATCTCGTGGATTTCAGCGCCTATAATGGAATCTAAGTCGTTAGTTGCTTTTATCATGCACAATCCGTTTCCTGGCATGAATCCTTATCTCGAAAATCCAGCGTTGTGGGCGGAAGTTCATCATCGATTGATTAGTGCGATCGCCATTGTTCTCGGTCCATTGCTTCGGCCTAAATATCGAGTTGCGATCGAGAAACGAACGTATCTCAGTGAAGGCGACCGGGCGATCGATGTGGGGATTCCGGATGTTGCGGTGTTGACGACGGTGAAGACGGGCGATCGGGCTTCAGGTACTGTTGCGATGCTGGAACCGATGTCTTCAAATATTACGCAGCCTTTCACGGTGACGTTGCCGATCGCGCAGGAGGTGAATGAGGGCTATTTGGAAATTAGGGAGGTGGCAACGGGGCGGGTAGTGACGTCTATTGAGGTGCTTTCTCCGACGAATAAGCGATCGGGAAATGGACGGGATGCTTATCTCAGTAAGCGCCAACGGGTTTTGGGAAGTTTGACGCA
This sequence comes from Synechococcales cyanobacterium, assembly GCA_043787035.1. Lineage (GTDB taxonomy): Bacteria > Cyanobacteriota > Cyanobacteriia > Leptolyngbyales > Leptolyngbyaceae > JAAFJU01. Next base: position 12,444 of record JAYVVL010000106.1, on the reverse strand, counting down.
TTGGGTGGAGATTGATTTGTTAAGGGCAGGTCGAGCAATGGAGATGTTGACGGAGATGCCGAGTTGTCATTATCGGATTTTGGTGTCGAGGGTGAGCGACCGACCTCAGGCGCAGTTGTATGGGTTTAGTGTTCAGCAGCCGATTCCTGCGATCGTGATTCCGTTGGAACGGGGTGATGTGGAACCGCTTTTGGATTTGCAGAGGCTTTTGGATGAGGTGTATGAGCAGGCGAGGTTTGATTTGACGATTGATTATTCGCAGGTGCCGATTCTGGGTTTGTCGAAGGAGGATCAGAGTTGGTGGGCTGAAAATAAACGGGAGCGCGAAGGTTATGTCAGACAATCTTGAGCATGTAGATTTCCCGTTTGAGTCAGCAAGACGGATTACAAGAGAGGAAGTAGCGGCGGCGAGAGTGGCGGTAAAGAAACAGTTTGGGATTGAGCCGGGGAAGCGTGATCGTCCGCCAAAGCCGGGAGATCAGAAGTATGAGGCAGTGTCGATTCGGTTGAATCCGCAGGTGTTGCTGTGGGCTAAGGCGGAGGGTGATCGTTTAGGCGTGGGCTACCAGACGGTGATTAATGAGGCGTTGTTGAAGTTGTCGATTGATCAAGAGTAAATTCAAACGAAACTCACTACCAATGACATATTCACTACCGACATTGGAATCCGTATTCCCGCCTTGGAAAGCAATCTGCGATAAGTATGACGTTATTTGCGAAGAAATTCCCAATAAATATTATTCAAAAATAAAGGCAGGCCAAAAAGAAGAATCAGTTCATTGGGAACAAACAGCCTTTGAGCTAATGATATTATTGTTATTAGGTAAAGGAATACCATTTGAAACTACCGAAAACGATGTTCAGAAAATCATAAAGACTCAAAAAGATATAGATAAAGAGATCGATTTTTCAATTAGCATAAGAGATGAAGAAATATATTTTGGGGCGACTAGTTTTAATCATTCTGAAAAATATCTTTACAAAGATCTTAATTCTACATCAATCGAAATTTCAGACGTCAGATATTCAGATGGAACTGTATCAGAGATCGCAAACATATCTTCAGTAAGGTCACACAGTGCTTATCTTAATCGACGGTTAGCTGTCAGAGTTGCAAGAGAAGGAAAACATGAATTAGATTCTGATTATGTATATATTGTCTTTCCAAAATCTGATGCAGGATTTGGGTGTGGTCTTGATGCTATTTCAAAAAACTTTTCATTTTCTGAGTCAAGCTATACCTATCCCAAAAATAGTATAACAGGGTTGATCGTCTTTGGGGAATATATAAATATCCAAGCTAAGAAAATGAGTATTGAACATGGTGTGTGGCTAGTTAAAACGATTGCATTTTCACATTCATCACCAATTGTCCGCGAAATGCTGTCTCAATTAAATAACATTACTATTGATATGCGACCACGATTTAAAGAGATTCATAGAATATTTTCTACTAAAAATTCCGATCAACAAAATTTTGGTAATATGAATTAAAATTTAATGCTAAAACATACGATAAGTTAAGATTATGACGCCATATAGAAAAACACTTTTAGAGGCTCGAAAAACTTATTCTAATTGCGCTAAAAAAATAGAACAGGTTATTTCAGAAGCTGAGTTGAATGAAACTCTTTCCGAGCAAATTGTCGGTATTGGGGCTGCGATTGAATGGATAAGGCGTTCGGCGGAGATGGATGACATTCACTACATCGGTAAGAATTTCAACAAGTCGGCACGAAAACAATCATTTTTAGAGCTTTTACGTTTTAATTTTTCTTGGTTTGGCCTTAATGCAATCTTTACACGCCCGTGTCTTCTATCCTTGGTCGGAACACCACCTTTCAATGGGGAATATGGACACTTTCGAGTTTTGTATGACAGTGCTATGCCCGTAAGCTCCCCAATACGTCTTGTACAACTTCATGATCTCCTCAATTCACCAACCTCTCCACGCCTAGCTACAATGCCTAGTGGTAGTTCTGTATCTACTTTGTCAGCGATCCGTATGAAGTACTTACCTAAGAATGTGCATGGGCGAACTGCGGAAGCAATTGAGGCTGCTGTGAAGGCGGGAAATGCTAATTCTCTTGACATGCCAACACTCTTATACTCGTTCCGAAACTGGTCAGTTCATGGAAACGCGCTAGATGGCTGCTTTGGAAGTCGTCCTAGGTTTGTTAATTATGTCTGTTTACTAGAAGAGACTCTAGCAGAAGTACATCTTCACACAGCTCAGAAGCTTTATGAGTTACTCTAGCCGTTCTCTACCCCAAAACCCCACAACCTTCTCAAGTTGTGAGGCCGTCACCTCGACCCGCTCATGATGATGGTTTGTGAGCGATCAGGGAGTTGCGCTGTGTCCTACTAGCTTGAGTAGGCAAAACCCTGATAGAAATTCTACCATATGACATTTCGATCGCCTCCCGATCGTCGACTGGCGAACCTACCTTCACCTCCTCGCCCACACTTCAGGGGCGGAGGAATTGAGAATGGAGAAGTTAGCATGGAGAAGTCGGTTATTAAGGGAAGGTCATTATGACGATTCAGGAACTAGAGCGACAACTGCTCACGCTCGATCGTAACGATCGCATTCGGATCATTCAGGTCACGGCACAAAGCTTGGTGGTTCCATCTCAGACTGATCGTGCCTCTAACCTCAACAACACCTCGATCGTAGACTTCTTCCGCAACTCTCCACTTTGTGAATTTGCAGACGAATTGGATCTCACGCGCGATCAGAGTCCCATTCCCGATCGAGTCATTCTATGAAATTATCTCCTGGACACCTGCGTCATCTCAGAACTCATTGCAAAACGCCCCAATCAAACCGTCCTGGATTGAACAGGCGTAACCCTGCTCAACCCTAAAGGTAAGTCACCCTATGACACTCAAAGAGACCATCCTCCACGAACTCGAAACCGCCGATGACCTGTTGCTCGAAGACCTCCTTCAGGTAATTCGATCGCGTACCACTCCAAAGCCGACAATGACCATCACAGACGCGATCGCTGAACTTCGCCGAAATATGTCACCGGAAGAACTCGATCCCAATGCTGAAGACATTTGGGAAACCGTTCGCGATCGAACCCCAGTGAGCGAAGAACCTCGGTGGTAAATCATGCGCTATCTTCTTGACACCAATATTCTGGCCGAACCCAACAAACCTCAACCCAATCAAAAAGGACTCGATCGGCTGCTAATACCTATGACGAACACGTGACACGACGATCGTCCATTTTCTTCGTCCATGGGGCTTGGCATGCTGCATGGTGTCGGGAAAATTTTCTGCCTTACCTTGCTAATCACGGCTATGCAGCCTATGCAGTTAGTCTGCGGGGGCATGGGACCAGTGAAGGGCACTCTATTTTTGGTAATTTATACTATAATTAATTATTCAGACTTTCCATAGGTTTTCCCATGTTCACGGCTGTTAAACCCCCAAAACCCGCCCTGCCGAAAGATTTGTTTGGGGCGATCGAATCCCTCAAAAAGGAGATGAATGCCGTTATCTTGGCGCATTATTACCAAGACGCAGACATTCAGGATATTGCCGATTATTTGGGGGATTCGTTGGGGCTAGCGCAACAGGCGGCACAAACCGATGCAGATGTGATTGTCTTTGCAGGCGTTCACTTCATGGCAGAAACGGCCAAGATCTTGAATCCCACAAAGTTGGTGCTGCTGCCCGATCTTGATGCGGGTTGTTCTTTGGCCGATAGCTGTCCGCCCGATCGATTTGCCGATTTTAAGCGACAAAATCCCGACCACCTGGTCATTTCCTACATCAATTGCACGGCTGAAATTAAGGCCATGAGCGATATCATCTGCACTAGTTCCAATGCCGTTAAAATAGTCAACCAACTTCCCAAAGATCAGCCCATTATTTTTGCTCCCGATCGGAACCTAGGCCGCTATGTGATGGAGCAAACAGGCCGAGAAATGCTTCTTTGGCAAGGGAGCTGTATGGTTCATGAGATTTTTTCTGAGAAGAAGCTGATTGACTTGATGATTCAGTATCCCAATGCTGAAGTGATTGCGCACCCCGAATGCGAACCGCCGTTACTTAAGCACGCTCACTACATTGCTTCGACCACGGGGTTGCTTAAATACTCACACGATCGCGATTGCGAATCTTTCATTGTATTAACTGAATCTGGAATCATTCATCAAATGGAAAAAGCATCCCCGAATAAACACTTTATCCCCGCACCACCCACCACGAACTGCGCTTGTAATGAATGTCCCTACATGCGGCTAAATACCCTAGAAAAATTATATTTGGCAATGCTAAATAGAACACCCGAAATCATAATGCCAGAATCCACACGAATCGCGGCACTGAAACCAATGCAGCGAATGCTAGACATGAGTTAGATGGGGTTCTCTAACAATTTGGGTTGAGTCTACCGCTGGTCTTGAGAACAGGGGGGTTCTCGCTAGGCTTAGGCGGATTACGAGCCGTGATGCCGATAGATGTGGCCGATTGGCTGCTCCGAACTTGGAATGCCAAAGAGCCATTGCAAAGGCGCTGCGCCTCTGGCCACTTATCTCATTGTGGCGATCGCACATCCTAAAGCAATCCTAAATCTTCTGCCCCACCGATAACGTTCTCACCTCGCCATTGCGACGAACAATAGCGCTACCATTCTCAATCTTCACCACCACCCATCCACTCGTTCCAATATTCTCTCCCTTCTCGTACCGTTGGCTCACCCCATTCATCTCAAACAAAATGGCAGACTGTGACCCGAGTTCCATCACCGCTTTCAACGTTCGTGCAGGCGTTTGACTCACCGGAGCGACTTGTGGAGCACGCGCCGCTGCACTTGTTCCCGGCATAGCAGCGATCGGCGCAACCGCAGGAGACCTGTTCACCCCACCGGACAAGCGATCGACCAGCCCCGAAAGCTTAGAGACCGCCTGATTCAAATCATTCTGTACCGGGTTCATCATTGCGTTGCTCGGAACATTAGCTGCTCCCCCTACATTCCCCGGCATTCCACCAATGACAATAGATGGGCCAGAAGCGATTCCCGAAGTGGTTTTGGAAGCATTGCCAGGAACTTTTACAGTGGGCAACATGGAGGTTCCCGGAATCGATAGATTCAAAGGCAGAACATTGGCTCCGGGCTGCGTTGACTTGACCTTCGTGTCAATAGAGTCCAACGTCTTGCCCATATAATCCGCAAACTTCACATCATTGGGATTAGCCGGAACCGAAGCCACCGGAGTCGTAGAATCCGCTCTAAGCGTCGCCAACACGCGCCCAATCACACCCTGACTCCCCAACATAATCATCACCGCCGCCACCGCAGACGAGCAGCCCACGAAAATCGACATCTTCTCAAACAATCCGTAGGACGATGCTCTAGCCTCATGACGCGCGATTTCAGTCTTCAACTCTGGAATTTCTACTAAATCTTCAGGAATACTGAGCACCTCAGGCATCCCACTCGTCGATAATCCACTGGCCAATAGACTCGCCGTTAGTCCGGGCGATGCCGCGATCGAGGGATGGGTCGAAAGAAACGTTGCAAAATCTAAATTAATCGGCGTTCTCGCCTTAGGTTCTTCCACCTTGAGCGGCTCACTAGGCGGCACCAACGTCCCGTCTAACAACCCATCCAAATCGCCAAACAACTCATCCATTAAGCCTTTAGCGTAAGTTTGAGACGAATTGGTTTGAGACGGATTTGCTCCCACAGCAGAAGCATCGATCGCGGTCTCTACCGATCGGGTTTGACGATTGATTTCTGTGCTGGAAACAATATTATCCATGAGTCATCTGTAGCCGATTCGTACAATGAATGCCCCATAGTATCCGAAGATCCCAAAAACGAACCACAAACCTGCCGCCCCACTCACTTGATTTCGATCGTTTAACACTGCCACTACAAAATTACAAAACCGTTACAAACCCCGTCAATCCTGCACGATCGGTTCCACAAGGATGATAGGGTGGCCACTGTATCCACGTTGAAACATCAGTAATAGAGGCGGACATGACGGGCGAAATTCCTTTACTCCTTCGCGCAGCACGCGGTGAAATCGTTGAGCGCCCACCCGTCTGGATGATGCGGCAGGCGGGACGATATATGAAAATCTACCGCGATCTGCGTGAAAAATATCCGTCGTTTAGAGAGCGATCGGAGAATCCTGATTTGTCCCTCGAAATTTCACTTCAGCCCTGGCGTGCGTTTCAGCCCGATGGCGTGATTATGTTCTCGGACATTTTAACCCCGCTGACCGGAATGGGAATCCCCTTTGACATTATCGAAAGCAAAGGGCCAATTATTGATCCACCCATCCGCACCACCGCCCAAATCAACGCTGTTCGGCCCCTGAACCCCGAAGAATCGCTTCCTTTCGTCAAAACCGTTCTGCAAAATCTGCGCTCAGAAGTGGGTAACAAAGCAGGCGTTCTGGGCTTCGTCGGATCGCCTTGGACCTTGGCTGCCTATGCTATTGAGGGCAAATCCTCCAAGGACTACGCCAACATCAAGCGCATGGCCTTCTCAGAACCCGAGCTATTGCACACTCTGCTGGGTAAAATCGCTGATTCTATTGCAACCTACGTTAAGTTCCAAATCGACAGCGGCGCACAAATTGTTCAGCTTTTCGACTCTTGGGCGGGCAATCTCAGCCCCATGGACTATGACGTTTTTGCGCTTCCCTATCAGCAGCGCGTCATTCGCCAAGTCAAGGAAACCCATCCCGATACGCCTTTGATTATTTATATCAGCGGTAGCGCTGGCGTGCTCGAACGGATGGGCCAGACGGGTGCGGATATTGTCAGTGTGGATTGGACCGTAGATATGGCGGATGCGCGCCGTCGTCTAGGTCCCGATATGGGGGTTCAGGGGAATGTCGATCCGGGCGTGCTGTTTGGCAGTAAAGACTTTATCCGCGACCGGATAATCGATACGGTGAAGAAGGCTGGCAAGCATAAGCACATTCTGAATTTGGGTCACGGGATTTTGCCCGGAACCCCTGAGGAGAATGGTCAACACTTCTTTGAAATTGGGAAAAGTATTAATGATTATCTGTAAAGGATAGTGGTTAGCAAGAGGGTCTGACCCATTAAAAAAGCGATCGAGACTTGTATAGTTCGATCGCTTCTTAGTTGCACTTCTTAGTTGCCCTGAGTTGTCAAACGGTAACTTCCTCGGCCACCCGATTCCATAGAACCGACCCAAACTTTGTACACGCCAGGTTCCCAGTCTGAACCGGAGACGCTGGCATCCTTCTTACTTCCGGTATCATCCCCACATCGCAACTCGCCGTTCGGGCCTTGAATGACAAGGGTTGTATCGCGTCCGCCGCTGTTCACTTTGAGGGTGAGGTTGGAGAGGCGGCTCTTGAGGGTCATGAGGTGATCGGGATTGGGATCGCCGAAACCAAGGCATTTGTTTCCAGCGAGATCGGTGCTGCCAGTGATGGCGGGAATGGAGGTGGTGCCACCCGTGCTGCCGCCGACTGAGACGGCGGTTTTGGCTGAATCGAGGGTAAAGGGTTCAAAGTTGGCTTGGGCCACCGTGAGGCTTGCGGTGGCGAGGACGGCCCCGATCGAGATGAGCAATGTGGTGAAGGAGGATGAACGTTTCATGGATGGGTGCCTTTTGGAATCGCTAGAGTCTGCCTGGAGCATCGAATGCACTGGATACTGCATCTGACGATGAAACACCTATGCAAGTTTCCCTGAGTATTTACTCATTATTGCGCAACTCAAAAGGCACGCCTGTGTCAGCCGGGACGGATTTCCGATTGACACAGGCCGCAAGCTTTTTATTTTACCTTGCTGACAAACCGCACAAACCCGTAGGAGTTACCGGGCGTTCCGGCAGCGGTGGCGTTTGGCAATTGATCGTTCGGGGCAAGAAGTGCTGTATTGACAAGGTTGACAACAACCGCGCCATCGTTTCCAGTCGGCGTCGCACAATTGAGTTTAGTGGCGGTTCCACTCGGGTAAGCTCCTGGTACGATCGCACCTACATTGAAGAAGTCTCCCCGATCGCCATCAGGAACATTGCTGAGTTGAGAAACCGTAGAGCCGATCGCTAACTCAATTCCTTTCCCAGTCCCATAAGTATCTGGAACAAACGTTGTATTGGAGGGAACCCAATCACAGATATTGGCATTTTTAACCGCAGTGTTGCCTGTTGATAAGAAATAGATCGTATATTCCACGGTATCACCCGACTTGATTACACCGCCATCGATCGCACCCTTCGGATAGTTAGCAACCCAATTTGGATTACTGGCATCACCGGATTCATCACGGGGTGTACTGGCATTGTCTGGCTGAGGAACAACAGTCGTGAAATCGATCGCACTGCCATTTGCTGCTTTGCCGATCGCAACATTATTGATCTTCGTAATCCGTTTGAGCAGGATTAGATTAGGGTTATTTGCGACAACAGCCGTCACATCAATGGTTGCAGTAGTGGGTTTTTTGTTTTGTAAGCCTGCCGATGTGACCAATCCACCTATCGGGATGGTATTGGATAACGTCCCTGCTTGAGTGGCCTTGACCACAACAGTCACTCGACAACTGCTAGATCCAGGAATCGTTCCACCAGACAGCGTAATGGAGCCTGCACCGGGCGTAGCGGTAACGGTCCCACCACAGGCATTAGTTACCGCTGGAGTATCCGCCACTACCAGTCCAACGGGGAAGTGATCTGTAAGGGCAGCACCTCCGAGGGAAGAGGTTGTTGAGTTGAGAAGATCGAGCGCAAGAGTCGATATTTGCCCTTGATTTACCGCAGTGGGGGTAAACACTTTTTGAACTGCAACAGAAGGAAGAACGGTTAATGACTTGGCGGCGGATTGAGAATTAGTTGCCCCTTGCAAGGTCGTGACACTACTTGGAGGAATGGTATTGGTTAAGTTCCCTGATTTGACAGATGTGATCTGAAGCCTGATATCGCAGCTTCCTACGGAAGGAATGAGGCCGCCTGTGAAGTTGAAGCTAGAAGCGCCTGGAGTCGCAGTGAATGTTCCGCCACAGGTACTGGTCGGATTCGGTGTTGTGAACACTTGCATTCCCACAGGCATGTTATCCGTGAAGGTCGCATTATCGAGCGGTACGTTGTTTTGATTACTCAACCGAACAACCAGTGTAATCGGGTCGCCCCCATCAATTTGGTCAGTTGGCGAAAAGGCTTTAGTAATCCCCACCGTCATCGCCTGCACAGTTAGCGTCGCATTCGCAGCTTGAATATTGGTTAAGCCCTGATTTGTCGTTGCACTGTTGGCCCCGATCGAGTTGTTCTTAGCTCCAGTGCTCGTACTTACGACATAGGCGTTGAATGTACAGATTCCTGTCACACCTGACACGCGAGCCGGAACAGTGGCTCCCGTAATCTTCAAGATGTTAGTTCTTGGGGTCGCCGTAACAGTCCCAGTGGAACAAGACGTTGCAGAAGCCGGATCAGCCGCGATCAACGTGGTGGAAGGTAAGGTATCTGTAACTGTCGCCCCTGTGATGGGATTGTCAGTGTCATTCGAGAGTGTAACGACCAGTACGGAAGGGGTGTTGGGGGTGACGGTACTCGGATTAAACTGCTTTTTGAGACTGAAGCCTGATTGGACCATTAAGGTTGCGGACCGATCGTTTTTCTCAGTCCAGCCTTGGTCGGAGGTTAGCGTATTTTTTAAGATTTTGTTGACATAGACTCCGCCCGTGTCGCTGCTCGTCACCTTACGGACCACAGTACAAGTCGCGCCGGGTGCGATCGTTGCTCCTGAAATTTGAATGGTAGTCCCATCCGGAACAGCCGTAATCGTGGGCGTTCCACAGCTCGTCACCGTTCCCCCAACTGGATTAAATAGTTTTAAGCCCGTCGGGAATGTGTCTAGAAGCTGGACTCCGGTGGCGGCTTTGGCTGAATTATTTTTAATGGTTAATGTCAAGTCTGACGGGGCATTCGGCAAAATCACATTTGGAGCGATCGTTTTACCCAAGACTAATGCAGGAGTCACCGTCGCGGTTGCAGTCGCAGCGGCACTGTTCGAAACGCCTTGCGTCGTGGTGATGGCTCCGATGGGGATCGTATTAGCTAGAGCGGTCCCTGATCCCTGATTGGTCGTGACTCTGACTGAAATTTTACAGGTTCCGGCGGCAGTAACAGATTTAGGCACTTTGCCATTTGTAAGGGTCATACTGGAGGTCGTGGTCGCAACAGTCCCTGGGGCGCAGGTTGTGGAAGGAAATCCAGTCGTAGGGAGAATAGTCATCCCAGTCGGTAAATTGTCCGTGAGTGAGATCTCTGTGATATCGATCGTGTTGGGGTTCGAGATATTGATATCTAGGGTTGCAGAACCGTCTTCTGCTAGAGGCGTAAAGGACTTGCTGAGTCCAAGCGGAAGATCTGTCCCGGATTGCTGAACATTCAGAGTAGACGATCCGGAGGCTGCGGGATTTGTGACGCCTCGATCGGTCGTGATCGTGTTGGCTGGAACCGTAATAGAGACTGATCCCGCAGTATTAGAAGTAACCGGAAAAGTTAAGACACAACGACCCGGTGTCGTGGTGTTGGCGGCACCAGGAATCGTCCCTCCTGTGAAGCTTGTCCCTGTAAATGTTCCGCCACAGTTTGAGGTTGGAGTTCCATTTAATGTGACGTTAGCTGGAAGCGGAACATTAACCGATGTATTGGGCTGATTTAGACCTACATTTGGGTTATTAATCGTGACCGTATAGTTCGAGTTCCCACCTGTGAAGATAGTCTGCGGAGAGAATGCATTACTAACCGTCAACGTTTTAATCGATAAGATTTCTAAGTTCCCACTAGCCCCTTGACCGTTCGAGTCATTTTCGGCATTTTGTAGTGCATTTGCTGGAATTGTATTGGTCAGGGTGCCACTTGTTGTGGAGGAGACTTCGACCGTAATGACGCAGGATGTAGGGGTTCCGGCGATCGCAGCCCCCACGGTTCCGCCTGTGAGCTGAATTGTGGAACTCCCCGCTGCACCTGTGACCGTCCCGCCGCAGGTATTGCTAATGGTTGCAGGAGATGCAACTTTGATATTAGCCCCTGCTAGTGCAGGCATATTATCGGTTAGATTGACATTTGTTAAGGGACGATTGGCTGCATTAAAAATCGTGATCTTGAGGGTTGATTTTTCGCCGGGATTGATAGTGGTAGGGAAAAAGCTTTTGTTGAGACTAGCCAGATCCGCAAGCACAACCTTCGTCAACGCTGGAGACAGAAGTGTGAATATAGCAAGACCCGCCACTTGCATCAAAGTCTTGGCGCAACGATCGAACTGGATAGTGTGTTTTAGATTGGTGTATTTCAACATTGTATTAATCCTTAGAACAAAAGAGTCGGGGGTTGACGAAGAGCGAAGAATGCTTTACCAAAGCTGCGGCTGCAGTTCTAACCTCACAGGCGGCGGAACAACGATCGGAGTCGTCGGTTCTTCAACAACAGGCGGAATCACGGGTATGGGTGGAACAGGAACTTGATAGCCCGGAAGTGCTTTGATCATCACCGGACGCGTCATTTCGGAAGTGCCGAAGTTGGGGGTCGAGACAGTGGCGGCCAGTCGATCGCCCGGTTTTAAGCCAGTCAGTTTGATCGAAAAGCGATCGTCTGCGCTTGACTTTACCGTTGCGACTTGGGTTGCAGAATTTATTCCATTGACTGTCATGTCTGACGTTGCAGAGACTTTATAGATTTCAATATCAGCATTAGGCAACGTTGTTCCAGCAAGTTCGATAGACCCATCCACGTTGCTGATGTAGAATTCAGGACTCAAGAAAGTCGGTGCATTGATTCCAGCGTTGCCCGATCGTTCACCTCGTTCTCGACTATCGGTTCGGATATTGGTACCGTCGCCGTTTTGATAGTCGTTGGGATAGGTGTTGGATTGACTCACTAGATCGATCGGCAGACCTTGAACACCTATGAATTGGTTATTACTAATCTGATTGCCGTAGCTCGAAGGATAAGCCGCCACCACAACGCCCGTGCCCGATGGCTGCGTGATCTGATTGTCGCGGACTTCGTGGTTGATTCCAGTGAGATAGATCGCTGCGCGTCGATAGCGTTGGCTGTTATTTTGAAGTTGGTTGCTGTAGATTTTGGTGGACCCTTTGGGATTGAAAACATACACGCCGCTGCCTGCATTATTTTGAATCCGATTCTGATAAATCTCTCCCCCCGCAATGTCGCCTTCAATGCGCAGTGCATCCGGCATTCCCGCAAAGCCGTTCTTTTCAACGAGGTTATTATGAATTTTGAACTGGTGAGATTGGATGGAGGTGATGATGCCGCTGCCGTCATGGTCTGCGATCGTATTACCCCGAATCGTCACTCGGTTGCCATTAAATACATACACCCCAAACGCCGACTTCATGGGAGTTTGAGTGCCCTGAGGTAAACGACCCAACCAATTGTTTTCAATCACGATGTCCTGAGGAACCCGATCGCTTTC
>JAYVVL010000105.1:0-1882 GCA_043787035.1 Synechococcales cyanobacterium | reverse complement strand
TGGAAGCTGACGAGCCTGACGGAAAGCGGCCAAGAGACGAGGCAGATTTTTGTGGGGGCGATGGTTTCCGACGTAGAGTAGGTAGGGAAAACCTAAATCGATACGGGAACCGATCGGGCTAAAACTATCATCTACCCCGCAGCCCACGACCACGATTTTTTCTGCTGCTACCCCGGACCATTCCATAATCTCCTGCTTAGAGAATTCTGAGCAGGTCAGGATGTAGGCCGCACGTCGCACCGCAGGTCGCACAATATAGCGAAAATAAGGCTGCATGAGGCGGTTGGCTTCGCTTGGAAAATGCAGCAAAATCAGGTCGTATAGAGTAAAGACGACTGGAACCGGACTCCAAGGCGGCGGATTAAATCCCAAGCTCAAATAAAGCTGCGGACGATGGTACAAAATCTGCGCGATCGTCCAGGGAATGTCGAGCTTGTGAAAAGGATAGGGTGCAAGACCAGGGCTAAGCGGTTTTAGCTTAGGTAAAGCAGCGATTACTTCGGTGGCAAATCGTCCAATACCATAGCGACCACACCAGCGTGAATCGACCAAAATCTTAGAGGATCCTTTAGGCATTCCTCTAGCCGATTGAACGTGGGAAGCGGTTGAAGATTTTTGTATCATAGCCATAATGAACGAAGCAAATACCAATGGTTACGATCGGTATTTGCCTAGGGTAACTTGACTTTCTAATGTTATGCAGAGCTTGTTAACTCTTTTATCCAAACATGAGGTTTGTCCAAAGTTGATGCATGACCTCCAGATTGACCGCAAGGCTAAAACTGATGACTTGAGACCTATAACTTGAGACCCATGACTTGAGACCGATCGCTTAGGCGGGTGAGGTAAGAAATGTTGTCTTTACGATCAAGGAGGTCTCAACTCCTGGTAAAATTTTGTGAATTAAATCTCATATTGAGTAACCGTTATGACCAAGGGATTCGGGGAGCAAAAGCAGGTTCGCAAAGCGCCATCACCCAATGCGCAGAAGCGGGTTGAGGCTGCGCAGCAGATGGACGAGATGAAGGCGAAAGGGCTACCAGAGTTTGAGGTTTATATCCGGCTCAAAAATAATAAGGTGTGGTATCCAGTTGGGGGCATTGCTGTCAAGCGATCGAACCAGATCAGTGCGGCAATCTATGCTAATGAGGACAATTTACTCCAAGGCGCATTTCGCGTTTTTCCGATTCTTAAGAAAAATGCTCAGAATCTGGAGTATGGCTATCGCCTGAAGGAATTCAAGGATGATCCTATTCAACTGGCGATTCAACCTGCACCCGGTGTCGCTGGGGTCTTTCAAGCGATCATCAGCAATTTGACTGACACTGTGAGTAATATTTTTAAGAAGAAATAGTGAACTGCCTAGGACAAAGGGTTAGAACGTAAATGCAATCCAACCCTTATGTCTCTAGCGATCTCTAAAAATGGCCTTCGCACGCGGACCAAACACGATTAAGTCTTGGTGAGCGAGTATGGCTTTTTTGATGGATTTCCCGTTGATAGAGACTCCATTAGTGCTGCGCTTGCCCTCAAATGTCCCATCCTGGATTTGAAAGATATGACGTCCGTCTAGTGTAATTTGCTTTTTAAGCACCGCATGGAACCGCGAAACAAACTGCGATCGCAAACAAATATCGTTTTCAGGATCGCGCCCAATGGTGTAGGTTCGATCGGATAGCTCGACCCAATGGCATCCTTCTTCATCCTCAATGGTTAAACTCGCACCGGGCAACAACATGGGTGGAGTCCAGTCTAACGATGCAGCGGATCCTGAACTGAGCGATCGAGGAGGAGCGGTCCCAAAATCGCTTCGATCGTCCCACACGGGATAGGTGGTGTTGGGTTGAAGATCGAGACCTGATTTTTTCTCCGCCTGTTGACG
>JAYVVL010000104.1:0-1888 GCA_043787035.1 Synechococcales cyanobacterium | reverse complement strand
ATAGCGTTACAAAAAACTTCCGCATCTCCCGTGCGATCGTCCCGAAGATGGTTTGGCCGACGGTTCCAGGATCGAGGAAACGGTGGGCTTCTTCAATGGTGATCATGAGCTGACGCGGGCGATCGATAATGTTTTTGGTTTGCAAAAAATACTCGGCTTTACGAACGTAGGCGGCATGAATTCGACGCGAAATAATATTAGTGGCAAGCATATAGGCTAAGAGGTTAGATTGCGATCCAAACTCAATTACAACGTGCTTCCCAGATTCAATGCATTCGAGCACTTGATTGAGATAGTTGTGGGGACAAACTTGACGTAAATATTTCAGTTCTTCTAAGCGAATGAGCTTCCGTTGGAGTGCCATAATAGAGGACTTATTCCCCATCTTCACTTCACAAAACTCTTGAATTTCTTCGTTCCCCATAGTCATCAGCCGTGCAATCCAACCCTTCCCAAATTCATTTCGCAAAATTACGGCATTCTCCAAACTCGTCTCAGATAAGTTGAGTTCACCCCGAACAAGGGCCAAATCTTCGACTTCAATTTGGTCATACCCTAAATAGAAATCGAGCGCATTCCCGACGCCTCTACGACGAGTGGACTCCGCATCTAGGGTAAAAATCTCCACCTTTCCGGGAAAAAGCTGCGCCAACCCTTTGACGGTGCTAAAACTTTTGCCTTCGCGAGTGGCTTCCCAGCCGTACTCAGAGTGCATATCAAATATCAAATTGACGGCGGCTTGTTTTTTCACCACGCCTGCAAGTAAAAGCCGGGTGAGAAACGATTTCCCGGTTCCCGATTTCCCAAATACGCCATTACTGCGTTCCACAAACCGATCGAGATCAATACACACTGGAACAGGCATATCGATCGGCTCTCCGATCGCAAAGTTTCGCCGCAGTGGATCATCTTCCCATCCAAATACCGCTCGAAAATCCCGTTCGCTCGCATCATAAACCTGACTAAAATGACTGGGAATTGTTTTGACGGGGAGCAGCTCAATGTCAGCATTAGTGTTGGCTTGGTAGGATGCAGCGGCTTGGGTGGTTTTGTTCTTCTTTGCCTTGGCGGCTTTAGATTGAGTGATTTTAGATTGGGTTTCTTCGATCGCTTGAGCGAGTTGCCGCTGTGATGGGTCATCATTAATCATTAACATCGGTGACAGTTCCAAAGTCCCAAAGGTCCCGCTTCCCGCAAGAATTTCCTGCAAGAAAGTATCGGTCGGGTCGGGTGGATTGGCCAAAATTCGTTGACTGCCCGTCCCCAATGCCACATCCGTCAACATACAAAAGAAGCGCGATCGAGTCCCATGAACCACCAAAAATTTCCCCACCCGCATTTCTTCCACAGAAACATCAGCGTGAAGACGAACCTCAAGACCCTTACTGAGAGAGCCTTGAATCACAGAACCAAGGGGACGATCGATCGGCATGGGCAACGCAGATGGGGCAAGTTAGTAATTCGATTGTACCAGTTTCTGAAAGTAGAAATGTTTTGTTGTCTAGGTGGGTGGGATGGTTTGCGACCGACCTTGGGGCATTGAGTTTCTCCCTGATGAATCGGAAAATCAAGTTCAGTTGATTGCGAGCGGTGAGACTGGGGCTGAAGGTGGCATTACCCTGAAGTTTAAGCGCACGTCGAAAGGGAAGTAAGTAGTGGCCATGGCAAATAACTGGGCGATCGTTGTTGGCATTAATCAATATAAGTTTCTACCGCAGGCTCCGTTGAAGTTTGCAGCAGCGGATGCTTTGGCGATGCGATCGTTTCTCTGTGAAGAGGCTGGGTTTAAGCCTAATCAGGTGTTGCTGTGTGGTGATGGTGGTGAGGAATTTAGTCGGGATGCAACCCGATCGACGTTGCGGGATATTTTGTTGCATGATGTCCAGAA
>JAYVVL010000103.1:0-1891 GCA_043787035.1 Synechococcales cyanobacterium | reverse complement strand
TCGAGAATCCTGACACTCGATCGTCGCCACTTCAGCCTAATTCAACCGAAGAAACTACCTTACTTAGAATTACTACCCTGATTGGACCGATCGGCTATTTCCTCTTCGCACCCTATTGTCTCCACCCACCTACCTTCAGAAAAAACTTAAGATTAAACCATTGTGATTTTGGTTTTGCGTAGGGATTACGTTGGTCTACGACCGACCGGAAGTCATGGTATTTCTGATTGCTTGGCTGAAGAAATGAGAAGTTTGAATTGAGAAGAGGATGCTGGGACGATCGAGGCCCCGTGGGATCAATGCGATCGATCAAGCTGCCAACAGCATTATGGGTGCCTAAAAATGTCCGGAGTATTGACCTAAGCATCAGCCGGATTAATCGCCATCATTTGCCAAGTCACAAACGTGCCGATTGGACTCCACAACAAATACGGGACTAACAACAATGCCGCAACCCAAGACACGGGCAACACCAGAAGCGTCAGCGCGATCGCCACAAAAAATCCTGTTGCCCCCACAATCAAACCCACGCGTAACCGTCTAAACACACACATCACCGAGGTATAGGACAAAGTAATGACTTCTAACAGGGCATAGCAAACCATCAGAAAAATCGATCGGCCACTTCCCGGTTCCGTTTGCCAGACCGCGTAAGCAGACCAAGCCGCCGCAATAAAAATAATCGTCCAAATAATAGGAATTGCCCATTCAAACGTCAGCCATGCCGGACGCCGCAATCGAAAAAACCACCGCTGATCGCTCTTGATCAACTGGTTCAGCGCCACACCGATTAAAACGGCGGTAACACCAATCACGAGCCAAGCTGGAATCATCAATCAATCCTCTAGTGCGCTGTGCGTCAGGCTTAACATAAAGCAAGATTTACCTATAGTATCCAATGGCTCCTACAAAAAAGTCTACAATGAGAAACTGTAATGATTGGGATAACGCACATCGTGGGATTCAAAGTTGGACTGCTTGGATTAGGGACAGTGGGCGCAGGGACAGTGCAGATTTTACAAACGCCAGACCAGCGTCATCCATTATTGCAAACCCTCGATATTCATCGCGTGGGAGTGCGAGACCTGGACAAATCCCGGACTGTCGAGTTGCCCCTGAGTGTGCTGACAACTGACTTACAGTCGATCGTCAATGACCCCGAAATTGACATTATTGTCGAAGTCATCGGCGGCATCGAACCCGCAAAAACGTTAATTCTACAAGCGATCGCCAATGGCAAGCATATCGTAACCGCTAACAAAGCCTTGATCGCACAACATGGCGAAGAAATCTTCACAGCCGCCGAACACCACGGCGTGTATGTCCTGCTCGAAGCAGCCGTCGGCGGCGGGATTCCAGTGATTGAACCGTTAAAGCAATCCCTGTGCGCCAACAAGATTCAACGCGTAATGGGAATTATCAACGGCACAACGAACTATATCCTTACTCGGATGGTTAATGAAGGCGCAGATTTTGCCGCCGTACTTGCCGATGCACAGGCGCTAGGCTATGCGGAAGCCGACCCAACCGCCGATGTCGATGGGGGCGATGCCGCCGATAAGATTGCAATTTTGGCGTCGTTGGCTTTTGGGGGCCGAATCGATCGATCGAAGATTCCGTGCGAAGGCATTCGAGGCATTACGGCCAGCGACATTGCCTATGCCGAAAAGCTGGGATTTGTCATTAAGCTCCTCGGTATTGCCGAACGGTCAGGGAACGCCTATTCCCTGCGAGTCCATCCAACCATGCTTCCGAAAAATCATCCCCTAGCCAGCGTCCATGATGTCTACAATGCGATCGTTGTCGAAGGCGATCCAGTCGGACAAGTGATGTTTTACGGACGCGGTGCAGGTGCAGGTCCCACAGCAAGCGCTGTAACAGCGGACCTGCT
>JAYVVL010000102.1:0-5692 GCA_043787035.1 Synechococcales cyanobacterium | reverse complement strand
AGAGCGATCGCAATTAGAGCACATTTGGAAAGTTTCTTCGGATTATTCTCGGTCCTCATCTTTCTCTAGCCGATCGCCCGCCACCTCAATTCTTACCTGCACTGGGCCATATCGATCGCGAATCAATGCCTCAATCTGCTGCGTCACCCAATTTTGAGATCCCATAAACTCAGGATGCAACACTAGCGTCATCTCTACCCACACCTGACGACCCACGACTCCTCGTGATTGGACCTTCACACATTGGGTCACGCCCTGCACCTGTCGAACCAGTTGCTTCAGGGCTTCTGGGGCGATCGCAACGGGCTGAATCAGCGTAGGTAACTGTCGTAGAATCACCCGCCATAGGCTAATTCCCGAGGTTAGAACTAGGGCGATCGTCAGCATGGAATCCAGCCAGCGATACCCGAGGGAAATCAACACAAGCGAAATTAATAATCCAATATTGAGCCACACATCTTGCAAAAACTGCAACGCATGAATCTTCAAAGCAATGCTACTTAGATGACGCCCGATGCGATATTGAAGAAACGCCGCGACACTCTGGGCGATGATTACAAGCGCCATCACTTGAATCATCGCAGAGGTGATGGTGATAGCAGGCATCATGGCTAGGCTTGGAGTCAAGGTAAGCTGATGAATGGCGATCGACCCTAAGCTTAACCCCCCAAAGCCAAGAACAGCCGTCAGTACCAGGATAAGCGCTGTTTCCAGTGGCCCGTGAGACCACGATTCACGCCCATTAAAGCGATCGGGTGAGGACAGCGCCATCAAGCTCAACGTTGCACTTACGGCATCAATTAATGTATGGAGCGAATCCGCTAACAAACTCAGCGATTGGGTTGCCCATCCCATCCAAACACGCACCGCCAAACCTACGATCGTCAGCCAAAGATGCCCCAGTAAAATCTTCTGACCGATTGCGCTGCGATCGCTTTGAGATAATCCGTCTAATCGGGACCAAAAATTGGGTTGGATGCTCACACTCGAACGACTCATGGGTCACTTATTCTTAGGCCACTGTCTCATGATCGCATCGATTTTTGGAAGTGAAACTATTTTTAGCTGCAAAGGTTTTTGAACGCGGGTTTTTAAATGCGGTGTTTTAAACGCTGTCTCTAGAATGAATTCCACCGATCGAAGGGCCAAAACCGCACCCATGCCCGTCCAATAATTTCTTTTTTCGGCAGAAAGCCCCATACGTGAGAGTCGTTGCTATTATTCCGATTATCCCCCATCACAAAATAGGATTCAGTGGGCACCTCGAAGGGTTTGCCCGGTTCGACGCTTTGGCAGAATGGTGTGACGGAACTTGGACAGAGGTAGTTGGGCGCTTCGTTGATAAAGGGTTCATTTCGATCGGTGCCATTGACGTTCACCTTGCCGTTTTGAATCAAGATGCGATCGCCGGGAATGCCGACAATGCGTTTGATTAGGGCTTGGTCTTTGCCGTAGCCCGTCATTTTTTGGAGGACTTCGGGTGGGCTGAAGACCACAATGTCTCCGGCTTTTGGCGCTTGGGTCCAGTAGGATACTTTTTCAACAATTAAACGATCGTCCACTCTAAGCGTGGGCAGCATGGATTCTGATGGGATGAATCGTGGCTCTGCAATATAAGTTCGCACCAACAGCGCAATCACCAATGCGATCGCGAGGACTTTTACGTTTTCCCAGAGAGTTCCTTTGGGGGCGGGTTTGGTGGGTCTGACAGACATATACAGCAACATAGGAGATGGCGAAACAAACGACACAATACTACTTAGTGGCAACATAATGAAGCCATAATTCATGTCGTGATTAGTATAGGGCACGCTGGCCCTTACCTTCGGCCCTCTAACCAAAACGACGATCGCCCCTTAACTTCAAAGGCACTGCTCTTTCGGGTTTCTTCACATCGGTGAGTGTTTTTAATGGCCTGGGCGACGCGATCGGATAGCTGGACGCGCCCCGGCAGGCTGGCCTCACAGAGCTGCTGCGCACTGTCTACCGCGCTGCCCCATACCTCGTAGCTCAGTTTTTGATCGCCCACCACTCCCGCTAGAATTTGACCCTGCCCGATTCCCATTCGCACGAAGCTGGGATCATTAAAGGGCGGGGGAAGCTGCCGAAGGACTTCTTGAATGGCGAGGGCGAAGTTCGCAAGCCGACCGCCGGGATCAAGCTGTGGGGACAGAAACCCGGCCACCGCTAAGTAGACGTTGCCGCGAATTTGCGTATGCTCGATGCCATAATTTTCGGCCAAGTGATCACACCGCCCCACCACATCTCCCATACCACTAATCAAACTGTCCGGATGGGCCTTAAGCCAAATCTGGGTAAGCGTGCTCCAGTCTACCCAGAGCACTAGGCCCTCTCCCGATCGAGACACCGAAGACTGGCCTTGCTTAAGAATTTGTTTGGCGATGGACTTAGGAAACAGACTCAACAACAACTGGCGAATATATTGCTTGCGCTTATGCCGATCGTCTATTGCGCCTTTGATTTCAGTAATGTCTTTGACGGTTCCTTCGTAGTACAAAAGCTCTCCCAAGGGATTCCGCACCGCGCGGGCATTTTCTGTAATCCAAATGGGCGAGCCATCCCGACGCTTTGCGGGTGATTCAAACTGGTGCAAGTCACCGGTTTCCTTAATCTGCATAACAAATTCCGATCGACGTCGAGGCTCGGCGTAGAGATGAGCGACATTGTCCAACTCCTGAATTAGCACGGGAGCTGAAGGGTAGCCCAGCATCCTTGCTAGTGAAGCATTAGCGGACAGCAAATGGCCGTCGAGGGTCGTTTTAAACAGGCCGTCGATGGTGTTTTCGACTAGGGTTTGGTAACGCTCTTCAGTGGATTTCCGGTCTTGTATTTCCTGTTGAAGCCGCATGTTTTGCTCCTCTAATCGTCCCTGAAGCGTCCATATTTTGAGTTGGTGCTCAATGCGGGCTAGGACTTCCTCGATTTGGAAGGGCTTCATGATGTAGTCCACGCCGCCCACGCTAAAAGCCGTCACTTTGTCAATAACCGCGTCAAGGGCGCTGATGAAAATAATCGGAATATCAAGGGTTTGCGGATTGGCCTTGAGTCGCCGACAGACTTCATAACCGTCCATTCCCGGCATCATAACGTCGAGAAGGATTAGATCTGGCTTGATGGCTTGGGCACGGCTCAGGGCAAGCGGACCATTGATCGCATTTCGGACCTCATAGCCTTGTTGGCTCAGTGCGGCTGATAGCAGACGCAGATTTTCGGGGGTGTCGTCAATGATTAGGATGGTGTGCGTATTTTCAACATCTGGCAGTGAAAAGCCCAGCAGTTCAAAAATAGCCTGTTCTGTTTTTCGCAGCTCTTGGCGATATTTGACGCCTTGGCTGCCGAGGGTCTGATGGCGCGCGACGAGACGCTCAATTTCCGCAATAAAGGTGGGTGAGGTGATCTCGTAGGTATGTCCGCCTTGCGCTAAGACCTGCGAGGCTAGGGGACTTTTTCGGGGAAGTGTGGAGTCTCCTTCAAGATCAAGGTCGTCCGTTAGCCGATCGTAATTTTGCCGCAGCATCTTTCTCAGGTGGTAAGAAATGGCAGGCGACAGCTCTTTAAATAATTCATGATCTGAGTTGAGCAATGGGCTAGGCGTTGGAGCGGACTGCATCACTTCGGATTCCTAATATTTCACTTCAAAACTGTATCGTGGACTGTCGTCAATTGAGCATTAAGTACCCTTAAGTCTTAATAAATGATTTTTTTAGAATGTCTAATCCGTGGGTCCTAGGCGGGTTCTAGCTCAGCTCTCGTCCGGATTTTTTGTCAACAAATTATGAATTGAGGAAAATTAAAGCCTCTTTGAACTGTCAGGAACTTTCCTCGTCCTGGAAACGACAAAGTAACTATGGTTATCAACAGTAGGTGCAACTCACCTCTGGCATTGATTCCATCACCCCTACGCCACTTTACCTATTACTGTCTATTTCAGTTAAGGATGCTACCCCATGAAACTCTCTCTTAAAACAATTGGTCTCACCACTCTTGCTGCCACCGCTGCGATCGTGAATCTGTCCATCAGCTCGGCTTCTGCCGCTCCCACGCCGGATAAAGGCATGGACAAAGGCTACGTTGGCGCAGGTCTCGCAGGCAGCATCACCAATGGCGGTACGGGCAGCGACGGTCTTAACTTTGGCGGCAACGTTCAAGGTCGCGTCGCGATTCCAAACACTCCCGTCTCCCTTCGCGGCACGGTTCTATTCAACGGCAACAACAGCGCTGTCATTCCGACCCTCACCTATGACATCCCCGTCGCAAAAGGTACCAATGTCTACGCAGGCGTCGGTGGTGCCTTTGTCCAAAACCAGGGCGTTAATTCACCGATCGGCACCCGCAACTCAGTGGTCCTAAATGCGGGCATTGAGACTCAAGTAGCCAAGGGCATCGTCGTCTACACCGATGCAAAACTTGGCATCAATGCCTACCAAGGTAGCCCCGCGTCTGCGTTGGGTCTGAGCGGTGGGGTTGGGATTCAGTTCTAGTGTCCCTAAAGTAGGCCGTCGTCCTCTAGAATAGGTAGCTGGAAGTACTCATTATGTTTAGCTAATAGCTGGCGCTTAACCGGATAGAGGACGCAATGGCAGAAACGCTTTTATTCAACGCACTTCGTGAAGCGATCGACGAAGAGATGGCCCGTGATGAAACGGTGATGGTCATGGGCGAGGATGTCGGTCAATACGGCGGATCCTACAAGGTCACGAAAGACCTTTACGAAAAGTACGGTGAGTTTCGGCTGCTTGATACGCCGATCGCTGAGAACAGCTTTACTGGCATGGCAGTAGGGGCCGCAATGACGGGTCTTCGTCCGATCATCGAAGGCATGAACATGGGTTTCTTGCTTCTGGCCTTTAACCAAATTGCCAATAATGCCGGAATGTTGCGGTACACCTCCGGCGGCAATTTCAAAATTCCCATGGTGATTCGAGGTCCCGGCGGCGTCGGTCGTCAACTGGGAGCCGAACACTCGCAGCGTCTAGAGACGTATTTTCAAGCGGTACCGGGATTGAAGATTGTCGCCTGTTCAACCCCGCGCAATGCGAAAGGCTTGTTGAAGTCGGCCATTCGCGATAACAATCCCGTGCTGTTTTTCGAGCATGTGTTGCTATACAACCTGAAGGAAGATCTTCCCGAGGGCGAATATCTGTGTGCGTTGGACAAGGCAGAAATTGTGCGTCCGGGGAAGGATGTGACGATTTTGACCTATTCCCGAATGCGATATCACGTCTTACAGGCGGTGAAGGATCTCGAAAAGGAAGGGTTTGATCCTGAAGTGATTGATCTCATTTCGCTCAAGCCCTTGGACTTCGACACGATCGGAGCCTCCATCAAAAAAACCCATCGCGTTTTGATTGTCGAGGAAGGTATGAGAACAGGCGGGATTGCGGCTGAGTTGATTGCGTCCATTAACGATCGATTCTTTGACGAACTCGACGCCCCCGTGATTCGGTTGTCTTCGCAAGATATCCCAACGCCTTACAACGGTGTTTTGGAAAACTTGACCATCGTTCAGCCGCCGCAAATTGTGGAAGCTGTTCAAAAGTTGATGAACAAGTAAGCCCGTTACGGTTAATAGATTAGTAAAACGATCGCATTTTCCAACGCTTTAGAGCTGAAGGAAGTGCGATCGTTTTTTAGGGCGTTATTTCTTGGCTTCGATCGCCTCTAATCGACT
>JAYVVL010000101.1:0-1927 GCA_043787035.1 Synechococcales cyanobacterium | reverse complement strand
TTCGCACCTGTAACTCAAGCGATCGATCGAGAAACTGAAGACTTTCGATACCTTGAAAGTAGAACTCTTGACCACTTTGAAGCCGCAAATAATCAAACGCAGTCCCGGCATAAATCGCTTGCGATCGCCCCGCATCTACCGGCTGATACTCCAAAGTCGATCGCCCATTCAACGTCACCACCTCCGACGCCAACACGCCTAGCTTCAACACATCCGTCCCCCCCTTCCCCCAAACAATTGCATTCCGTAACGGCAACGGCGTAAATTCATCTGCTAGAACCGTTCCCTGAATGTCTGTCCAAGCCGAAATATTCAGCGATCGCATCTGTGAAAAGGCTTGCGTCCCATTCTGAAAAAGTGCGATCGCACGGACTTGATAAGCTCCCGGCAATAGACTTGATAGCGTTGAAAGATTAATCAGTGCGTTTGTTTTAGTGTTGGCGTTCCAGTTAGCGAGTTCGATCGTATTCCCATTACCAATCGCTTCTAACTTAACAATAGTCAACTGGTTCGCCGTCGCCTCGTTTAATAGCTGATAGTTGACCCGCACTGCGCCTCGATCAAACACCGTTGATGCACTATCATCGCCGGACGCATCCTCTAGCGTGAATGTCTCAAATTGCGCCGGAACAATCGACTGGAGATTAAGACGATAGGCACTAGAAACATTGCCCGATGGATACACTTTTACATAGTAAGTTCCCGGTAAAACTCGCTGTGCCATGATCATTTCTGGCGAATTTTGAGCACGGGTCGAACTTAACAACCAATCCCGATCGTCGATGACTCCATTACGGTTTGTATCTTGAAATAGATCCAGATCAATATCTGCCGACAGACCCGTTAAGGTCACATTGAGATCCATCTCCCGCGTCACTAAAAACTTGTAATAATCCACCCCATCCCCAAATCCTACATAGCTATCCACCGGAATGGTAGATGTCAAGTTGCCAAGGTTATAGGCTGTAGCGATCGTATTGTTTATTTCATACCCATCCGTATTGCTTGGCGGCGTGAACGTTCCGATCGTTAGTTGATAGTTGGTATTGCCCAAATATTGGCGCACATGAACATAATAATCACCCTTCGCAAGCCCCTCTAGATTCACCCATTCTGTCAGATTTACCGCTTGATTAGACAACCCTATCCGCTCAAATTGGCTATCAAAAACCTCTAAATCCGCATCACTCGTCAGCCCCGAAAGCTCCACATCTAGCCGTCCACTGCTAGACGTTAGGCGGTAGTAATCATGCCGATCGTCTAACCCGACTGAACCCGATAGTTGTTTCAATCCTGTAACTTGCCCTAGATTGATGGCGGATTGAAAGGTATTATCAGGTGGCATTGGACTAGACCTAAATTTCAACACTAAAATTCTAACTCTAGAATTCTAATACAAATGTTTGATAGGCGTCTAAGCTTGTTGAAGATTGAGTCGAAGTGTCGGACGGAGTTGAGGAACTTGCTGATGCTAAATTTTGGAAGCCATCGCTCGTTCCAACTGAGGTTCCAAAGGAGAGCGTCAACTGCTGAAGACGCGTCTGAATCTAGATTCGACGGGCATCTAGAGTGTCTAATTCTTTCTCAAGACGTGCTCTTTCGATCGCCATTTGGTAGCGATCGAAAGAGCATCTAGCCTCGGTATTAGGGCGAGGCATTGTGCTCAACCGAGCATAATCAACGGACGGACAACGATTCATAACGAGTAATCTCCCATACTAAATATTGATCAAACCAAGATTCACCGATCGCCTACTCACCCACAAAATGGTAGAATCAACCTTAACCACACGATTGTTCCAGTGATCGCGGCATGAGCGCGAATGGTTGCAGTAGATTTTGTTGGCACTGTTTGCGAATCGGTTTGCATGGTTTAGCGTCCGGTGAAGGTTGTTTTACAGTGATCAAGTCCACTATTAGCTTGGCA
>JAYVVL010000100.1:0-5701 GCA_043787035.1 Synechococcales cyanobacterium | reverse complement strand
AGCCATAGGTTTGGGCATAGCTCATAATGACTCTATCGATCGCCGCCGGGTCACCGATTGTAGACTAATGTACCGCTTCTATTCCTGCGTCCGTCAAGTTCCCACCGTAACCCGCAATCCTCGAATACAAGGCTTACCACCCATAATTTCAGGATTAAATGTGATTCTCGATAGAACTTGCATAATGCGCGTCAGATAAATAGTGTCTTCAGCATAACCCAGTCAATTACAATCGTACTCTCCCAATCACTCCACCGGAGGCGTCTGCTGTATTCACGATCGTCAACAACAGTCTCAACGCTTCATTTACCGATTCAGCCGTTGGAAATGCATCCGCAACATCTGGGTCTAGGAGAACGACATTGGTTTCCGATCGATATTGGGAGCATTGCGTTCTCAAGTTCTTGTTTCATTACAATTTAAGCCGCAATAGCGATCGGAGTTCGGTTAGGAGCTTTGAGAGGTGTAGAAATGATCTTTCGATCGCTTATAGACTGTTTTTTCTGCAAATCATCACAAATTGCCTGAAGATCATAGTTGAATGCCTGGGCGTGCTCCTCCCGAAAGGTAGAAATTTCGGACAGAATGTCGTTTTGTAATAGCATCATCACACTTCCATGAGTTCGTAAGGTGTACAGATGGTGGGCAACTCGTATCCAGAATTCAGGCTGAGGTAAGCTAGCTTTTTCTGAATCTGGGCATTTGCAATATGCTTACAGTTCCATGTTAACAGGTAGTCCAAGCCGTAAACAGTTGCTGCTGCAATGTGCAGTGAATCATCGGCAGCTTTGGGTGGAAGATTGCTTTGACTCAGAAACTTGGCGGCAAGCTGCTGCACCTCTAAATTAACCGCAAGAAGGGGAAAGTCTTGAACTAGTTCTAACCGTTGAGCCGCAATCTCCGCGTCACCTCTCGCAATTTCATCTAGGACGACTTGAGAAAGGTAAATATCAAACTTAGGACGACAGCTTTGCCACCATTGGCGTGTCGCTTCCACGTTTGCCATCAAAATCAAATTGTTACTCGATCGGGCTGTGAGATATCCAAAAATGCTGGTTTCGACGTAAACGCTTTCATTCATATCAACCCTCTTATCTAATCAAAAACTGCTCTGTAGCAACCATTACGGACGATCGCCACAGAGCCTCAATTCCTACGCGCTAAAGTACTTCGCAGCGGGGTGATAAATTGCGAACGCGGTTGTGGATTGTTCAGGGTAGAGTTGTTCGCTCTCATCGATCGTCATCCCAATACGATCGACCCCTAACAACGCCAATTGCGGCACCTGATCCATCACCATCGGACAAGCCGGATAACCAAAGCTATAGCGTGATCCTTGATAACGTTGGGCCAACATGTCGCGAATATTATCGGGTTCAAGATCGCCATAACCTAGCTCTTTGCGCATTCTGGCGTGGGACCATTCTGCTAAGGCTTCGGCAAGTTGTACCGCCATCCCGTGGAAATACAGATAGTCGGTGTAGCTATTTGACTTGTACAGTTCCTGCGCTTTTTGTGAGGCGACTTCACCCATGGTTACGGCTTGCATTGGCAACACATCGAAGATATCTTCTTCGATCGGACGAATGAAATCCGACAGACAAAGGCGACGCATAGACTTTTGACGCGGGAAGGTCCAGGTGACGAAGGGTTTTGCGGTTTTTGGGGTTAGGCCCTGCTCGATGACGCTGGGTTCGTAGACGTGGATGGAGTTTCCTTCGGCGGCACAGGGGAAGTAGCCGTAGACCAGCGTTGGGTCAAGCCAGTTTTCGTCGCGGAGTTTTTGTTTCCAGGTGGCGAGGACGGGATGGACTTTTTCGGCGAGGAAGGCGTCGTATTCTTCGCGGGTTTGGTCTTTGGGCTTGCGGAATTGCCATTGGCCTGCGATCAAGGCTTGCAGGTCCATGTGCCAGAAGAGATCTTCGAGATCCAAGTCGGCGGCGCAGATCACTTGAGTTCCCCAGAAGGGTGGCGTGGGGCGGGGTACGTCGATGTCTACGGCTTCCGATCGCACCAAATCAATCACGTCGGTTTTGTCCGATTTTTCAACAGGCGGACCGTTGAGTTCGAGTTCCGCTTGTTCGATCGCTTTTTTACCCTTTTGGTTGAACTGCGCGAAGTCTCCGATGAAACCTTCGGTGTCTACCCACGCCTCGGCTTTTTTAGCAGGCATGTAGTTGTCCATGAAGATGAGATCCGCGAAGGCATCTTTGCCGTAGATCACTTGACCGTTGTAAGCGTCTTGGCAATCGGCGTAGACGAATTTGGGCGTGAGTGCTGCGCCGCCGAGGATGACGGGGACGCTGATACCTCGATCGTTGAATACATTCAGGTTCTCTTTCATGAATGCTGTGGACTTCACTAGCAAACCACTCATGGCAATGCAATCGGGTTTGTGCTCCTCATAAGCATCAACGATCGCATCAACGGATTGTTTAATGCCAAGGTTAATGACTTTGTAGCCATTGTTGGTGAGGATAATGTCAACGAGATTTTTACCAATGTCGTGAACATCACCTCTCACGGTTGCGATTAGGAATTTACCTTTACCAGAATCGTCTTGACCTTCCGTTTTTTCCATCAGCGGCTCAAGGAATGCAACGGCAAACTTCATAGTTTCGGCGGACTGAAGCACGAACGGAAGCTGCATTTGACCTGAGCCAAACAACACACCGACCACTTTCATTCCATCCAAAAGGAACGTATTGATGATCGCTAGCGGTTCGTGACCTGCTTCTAACCCAACTTTCAATGCGTCTTCAAGTCCAATCCGTTCGCCATCAATAATGTGTTGCTTCAAGCGTTCTTCAATAGGTAAATCTGCAAGCGACGCACTCGATCGCGCATCTTTCGCAGTGACACCTGCAAAGAGCTTTGTGAGTGCTATTAATGGGTCATAGATACAAATTCCATCGGCGTCGAATTCACGTCGATCGTAAATCAAATCTAAACAAACTTTTTGTTGTTCTTCGGTGATCTTAGAAATTGGTAAAATCTTCGCCGCTGAGACGATCGATCCATCCATTCCCACTTTCGTCGCTTCGTGCAGGAAAATCGAATTCAATGTAATCCGGGTCGCAGGGCTGAGACCAAAGGAAACGTTCGACACACCCAACATGAAATGCACGCCGGGAAGGGCTTCGCGAATCATCCGAATGGAATCTATGGTTGCTTTAGCGTTTTTGCGATCTTCTTCAATTCCCGTTGAAATCGGCAGCGCCAAAGTGTCATAGAAAATCTCATGAGCCGGAAGCCCAAACTCTAAAGCATGACGGTATGCACGTTGGGCGATCGCAAACTTTTGGTCTGCCGTTCGTGCCATCCCATCTTCGTCAATGCAACCAATCACAACCCCCGCACCGTACTCCTTCGCAAGTTCCAACACCTTAAGAAAACGCTCATCGCCATCTTCATAGTTCGTCGAGTTAAGGATGCATTTCCCCCCTGCAACCTTAAGCCCAGCCTCCATCTTGGTCCATTCAGTGGAATCCAACATCAACGGCAACGTGGTGTTTGTCACCAGCCGGGATACCAATTCTTTCATGTCACGCTCACCATCGCGCCCGACATAATCCACATTCACATCCAAAATGTGCGCGCCTTCTTTAACCTGCGACTTTGCGATCGCCACCAGTCCATCCCAGTCATCTTCCGCCAACAAATCCCGAACCTTCTTCGAGCCACTCGCATTCAGCCGTTCCCCAACGATCAAGAACGAGTTTTCCTGCTCGTATGGCTGCGATGAGTAAATAGACGCCGCCGAGGGCACATAGTTCATCGCGGGACGGACTGCATTGGCCGCATCTCCACCTGCGAGCAGAGACGGACGGGTCGCGCGTGCCTTCGGGGTCATCTCTGCCGCGAGTTCGGCCAATGCCTTGATGTGCGACGGACGGGTGCCACAACAGCCGCCGATCACCTGCACGCCCATGTCTTCAATGAATCGGTGCAACGCCATTCGCATTTCCATCGGCGTTAGCTTGTAATGCGCGTGACCGCCAATGTTTTCGGGTAACCCGGCGTTGGGAATACAAGAGACGACAAACGGCGCATTTTCGGTCAAATACTTGATATGTTCCGCCATCCGATCGGGACCCGTCGCGCAGTTCAGGCCCAAAATATCGATCGGGAATGGTTCCAAAATCGCTAGCACCCCCGAAATATCGGTCCCCACGAGCATCGTGCCCTGAACTTCCATCGTCACAGACACCATCAGCGCCCGCCGTTCACCCTTTTTCGTAAATACCGCTTCGATCGCATTCAATGCCGCTTTGATCTGCAAGACATCCTGACAGGTCTCGACCAAAAACAAATCCACGCCGCCATCAAATAAGCCTTCGGCTTGAACGGTAAAGGATTCTTTCAACTCGTCATAGGTCACATGCCCGAGGGTCGGAAGCTTAGTCCCAGGCCCGATCGAACCTGCTACAAAACGCGGTTTCTCTGGAGTTGAGAATTTATCGGCACATGTTCTGGCCAATTCTGCCGATCGCTTACTCAAATCGTACGCCATGTCCTGCAAGCCATACTCCGCTAGCACCAAGGGGCTGCTCCCAAAGCTATCGGTTTCAATGACATCCGCCCCCGCCGCCAGAAAATCCTCATGGACTTTGGCTATTGCATCGGGCTTGGTGTGGATTAAGTACTCGTTGCATCCTTCATATTCTTCGCCACCAAAGTCTTCAAGACTGAGATCCTGCGATTGGATATTGGTTCCCATTGCGCCATCGAAGACGAGGACGGGACGCTGCGGGCTGTGTAGACGTTCGAGGAAGAGGCTTTTCATATGGGCAAAGTTTAACGCGACTGCGGTTTGCGTAGGGATAAGATGAATTGGCAGAACTTCAGGGTTCCCCGTATTTACACTGTAGAGCGAAGTATTTTCTAAGAAAAGGGTTTAGTCCTAGCCTTACAGAAACTACATACTCTCTAAAGACACTCTATTACTGTGACACATTCGATCGGTTGACATTCTCCTCGACCTAAAAAGGCGCGGGGATCCCTAAGAACTTTTGGATCGCTTCCTAGTTTTTACAGAATCACTTCTGTTACTTCCTGCTTCAACGCACCCGCCTCCAGCCATAACAGCTTTTGGTCTTACAGTTGCTCCACAGGCTAACACCATCTGTCCAACGGCTAAAATATTCAATGCCGCATTAGTATCGCGATCATGATGTGCCTTACATTCAGGGCAATCCCATTCCCGGATACTCAAAGGCAGTTTTCTTAGTGTATGTCCACAACTTGAACAGCGCTTAGAACTGGGGAACCACTGATCAATCTTGACCAAGGTACGACCATACCAATTTGCTTTATATTCAAGCTGCCCAACCAACTCCCCCCAACTCGCATCGCCAATTGCTTGGGCTGAGTTATGGTTTTTCATCATCCCCTTGACATTCAACGCCTCAACGGTGATTAGTTGGTTTTCCTGAATCAACTTGGTTGTAACTTTGTTGAGGTTGTCACGACGGATGTTTGAAACCTTCTCATATAGTTTAGCGACTTTCAACCGGGCTTTATACCGATTATTTGAGCCTTTAACCTTAGTCTCCTTTGAAGTCCTTACATTATAGCTTGCGTTAAATAAGAAACAACTAATTCTAAGTACAGGACAAAAACTGAATGGCTTGCAATAGCTGCTGTCTAGCGATAGTGAAGTTGATCATGCCATCTCGAATATAGTCACAGCCAACTCGAA
>JAYVVL010000099.1:0-15343 GCA_043787035.1 Synechococcales cyanobacterium | reverse complement strand
ATCCCAGTTGCTTCGCGAGAATATTCTTGACGCCAGCGAGTTCAAGCACCGTCCGAACTGCACCGCCCGCGATTACCCCGGTACCCGGAGCCGCAGGACGCATCAAGACTTTCGCCCCAACCGATCGGCCTGAGGTTGGGTGAGGAATGGAATTCGCTTTGGTCAAAGGCACTTCAACGAGGTGCTTCTTCCCATCCACAACGCCCTTCTTCACGGCCCCAATGACATCACTCGCCTTACCGACGCCGACGCCCACTTGGCCTTTTTCATTTCCAACGACGACGATCGCCCGGAAACTCAGTTTTTTACCGCCTTTGACAACCTTCGTGACTCGACGGATTTGGACGACCCGTTCTTGCCATTCAGATTTCTCTTCGCGGGATTTCGTACTCTTACGACCTTTCGCCATTTTATCCTCTTGTTAGAAATCTAAACCGCCTTCACGGGCTGCATCAGCAAGAGCGGCAACACGACCGTGGTAGAGATTTCCACCGCGATCGAATACCACTTGACTAATGCCTTTAGCGATCGCACGGGAGGCGATCAACTTGCCCACTTCTGTCGCCGCAGAGCGATTCGATCCGAGTTCAACACGACCCTTCAAATCAGGGTCAACGGTCGAAGCCGAAGCGAGGGTGCTATGGGTGGTGTCATCAATGACCTGAACATAAATGTTCTGGTTAGAGCGAAAGACGGCCATCCGAGGACGCTCAGGAGTTCCGGTGAGGGAACGGCGAATCCGGAAATGGCGACGACGCGTTAATTCTTTACGACTTGCTTTCATGGCTTATTTCTTCTTACCACCAGTCTTACCAACTTTCCGTCGAACAACTTCGCCCGCATAGCGAATACCTTTGCCCTTGTAAGGCTCAGGTGGACGCACCGCACGAATTTTAGCCGCAGTGTTACCCACAACTTCTTTATCAATGCCGACCACTGTTACATTTGTTGTCCCTTCGACCACAAATGTAATTCCCGCAGGAGGCTCAATATTCACCGGGTGGCTGTAGCCCATCGCGAGGTTCAAGTTCTTACCTTGAACTGCTGCGCGATAACCGACGCCTTGGATTTCTAGCTTGCGCTCGAAGCCCTTCGAGACCCCTTCGACCATGTTGGCAACCAACGATCGAGAGAGACCGTGGAGCTGACGGGCAATGCGGGACTCATCGGCGCGGTTCACGTTGAGCGTTTCGCCATCAAGAACAGCTTCGATTTTGGCGGGAAGAATATGGGAGAGTTCTCCCTTTGGACCTTTGACGGTTACGGTTTGACCTGCTACTGTCACCGTGACCTTCGCCGGCACTGTAATTGGACGTTTACCAATACGAGACATTGCGAATTACCTAGTGTGAGAGTCTTACCAAACGTAACAAAGGACTTCACCGCCCGCGTTTGCTTTGCGGGCTTGGCGATCGGTCATGATTCCGCTGGAGGTGGAAATCACGGCGATACCAATACCGCCAAGCACTTTCGGAAGATCCTTAGAGCTGGAGTACACGCGCAAACCAGGACGGCTCACTCGCTTTAGGTTGGTGATAAGCGGCTTGCTCCGATTACGACCTTTGTACTTAATGGTGATGGCAATATTTTTCTCAATGCCTTCACTGCTTTCTTCATATTCACCAATAAAACCTTCTGCCTTGAGAACCGCTGCAATGCAACGGGTCATTTTGGTTGCGGGAACTTTGGTGGTTTCATGACGGGCTAGACCTGCATTACGGATGCGGGTCAGCATGTCTGAAATGGTGTCATTCACTGCCATTAATTTGCCTCTTAGTTAGCTTAGCCTCTTAGTTAGCCTATAGAAGCTGCCTTGCTCAAACCTATCTAAAACCCACGGGTTAGCTTTCACGGAAGGGCATTCCAAATTCCTTCAGCAACGCGCGACCCGATTCATCATCCATTGCGGTGGTGATAATTGAAATATCCATCCCCCGCATTTGATCCACACTGTCGTACTCGACTTCAGGGAAGATCAACTGGTCGCGAAGACCGAGCGTGTAGTTACCCCGACCGTCGAAACTCTTTGGGCTAACCCCACGAAAGTCACGAATCCGAGGCAATGCCAAATTGATCAGTCGATCGATGAAGGCATACATCCGATCACCCCGAAGGGTAACCATGACGCCCACGGGCATTCCTTCACGAATCTTAAATCCAGCGATCGCCTTGCGGGCGCGAGTCACGACTGGACGTTGACCCGTAATCACTCCAATCTCTTTAATCGACGCTTCTAGAGCTTTCGCACTTTGAGACGCTTCACCGAGACCTCGGTTGATTGTAATCTTGGTCAGCTTGGGCACTTGGTGGACATTGGTGTAGCCAAACTGTTCCATCAACTTAGGAACGATCGTCTCGTTATAAGTTGCTTTAATCCGAATCGTCATTTGATTTTGGTTCCTTTCCCTGGGCTTTGTCAGGGAAGCTAATAAGCAAGCGAGATATCACGTTACAGGGCAAGGGAGAGTAGAACTTAGTCAAAGCTATTAACTCAACACCAGATTCAAACTAGTCTTTCGACAGATAAGGTGCGCTGCTACTTGAGCAACACACCTTACGACAAAAGCTTAAGTTCAATTCACTTAGTGTTTAGTCAAGAACTTCGCCAGTTTTCTTGAGCACTCGGACCTTTTTGCCATCTTGAACGGTGTAACCCACTCGGCTAATCTTACCTTCTTTTGTCGAGTACAACGCAACATTAGAACAATGAATGGGCGCTTCACCCGTATCAATCCGTCCAGACTCGCCTTCACCTTGAGGTTTGACGTGCTTAGTACGGAAATTTACGCCTTGGACCACCACTTGGCTTTCGCTAGGAATGGCCTTGATCACTTCACCAATAGTGCCTTTGTCCTTCCCAGCGATCACCTTAACGGTGTCGCCTTTCTTGACGTGCATGTTCTTCGCCTTAACGACGTCACCTTTCTTACTCTTCGCCATTACAGCACCTCCGGAGCGAGCGAAACAATCTTCATGTAGTTCTTGTCACGCAGTTCCCGAGCAACGGGTCCGAAGACGCGAGTCCCTTTGGGATTTCCATCGGCGTTGATGAGAACAGCCGCATTGTCATCAAATCGAATACTCATTCCGCTGTCGCGGCGCAGGGTGTGACGCGTACGCACCACCACTGCCTTGACCACATCCGATTTCTTGACCGCCATGTTGGGCGTTGCGTCTTTGACGACGGCGACAATAATGTCACCGATTCCGGCGTATCGACGGTTGCCACCACCGATGACACGGATGCACATCAGCTTCCGCGCACCGCTGTTGTCCGCCACATTCAAGTAACTTTCTTGTTGAATCATGACTAAACCTCTAGCCTTGTGCGACGGTTAAGATGTTTAGAACCGACCAACGCTTGGTTCGGCTCAGGGGACGGGTCTCTTCGATCCGAACACGATCGCCTACTTTGCACTTGTTTTCTTCATCATGTGCTTTGTAACGCTTCGTTCGGACCACGATTTTGCCGTATTTCGGGTGTGCGGTTCGACTTTCGATCGCAACCACGACGGTCTTGTCCATTTTGTCGCTAACGACTAAACCAACTCTTTGTTTGACTGCCATTGGATATGCCTACTCCGCTTCAACTGCTGTGATTTGCCGTTCTCGTTCTACTGTCAGCAATTGAGATATCTCATGCCGAATATGTTTGAACTGATGGGGCTTATCCAGTTGGCGGGTGCCTTTTTTAAAGCGCAGGTCAAAAAGCTGACGCTTAAGTTCCAAAACACGAGCCTCAAGCTCTTGGTCGTTGAGTTTGCGGGAATCCGCGATTTTAGGAAGAGACATGGATTAACCTTCCTCCCCTGAAATGGTCTCAGTCGATGCCGATGAAGCAGCAACAGATCCCACAGGATTAGGACGAACAACAAATTTGGTCTTGATGGGAAGTTTGAATTGCGCCAAACGCATAGCCTCACGCGCAATGTCTTCCGCCACGCCCCCAATCTCAAACATGATCCGACCGGGTTTGACCACAGCCACCCAATACTCCGGCGCACCTTTACCAGAACCCATCCGGGTTTCTGCGGGACGCGCGGTAACGGGTTTGTCTGGGAAAATCCGAATCCAGATTTGGCCGCCCCGTTTGATGTAACGAGTCATAGCCCGACGGCTAGACTCAATCTGGCGAGAGGTGATCCAGCTACATTCGATCGCTTGAAGACCGAATTCACCGAAGTTCAGCTCGCACCCTCGGCTGGCTAGCCCCTTCATTCGTCCGCGCTGCTGTTTGCGGAACTTAGTTCGTCTTGGACTTAACATTTTGATTAGCCTTCGTTAGAACGGTCTTCAAACTTCCGACGCTGGTTTCCGCGACGGCGAGGCTGTTGGGGAGCGGCGGCTTCCACTAGCTCTTGTCCCGGAATGCGTTCGCCATTGAACACCCAAATCTTCAGACCTAGGGTGCCGTAGATGGTTTGTGCAGTGCATTGGCAATAGTCAATGTCTGCTCGCAGGGTGTGCAACGGGACGCGGCCTTCGCGAGTCCATTCAGGACGCGCAATTTCCGCACCGTTCAGACGACCGGATACCTGAATCTTGATCCCTTGAACGCCTGCACGCTGGGCACGCTGAATCGCTTGACGCACGACGCGACGGAATGAAACCCGACGTTCTAGCTGTTCCGCGATATACTCGCCAATCAACGTAGCATCCGCATCGACGCGAGTCACTTCAACAACATTAATGCGCACTGTCTTGTTACCACCCAAGAGGGTTTGCAGACGAGTGCGGAGTTCCTCAATGCCTGCGCCGCCGCGCCCGACGATGACGCCAGGGCGAGAGGTACGGACTTCGATGTCGATCTGATCAGCTTTACGCTGAATCCGAATATCAGAGATACCGGGTTTGTTCAGGTTAGACAGCTTGAGAGGGTTCTTCGTGAAGAAGTGACGTATTTTATGATCTTCTTGAAGCAGATCGGGATAGCGACTAAAGTCGGCATACCAGTTCGATCGGTGTTCCTTAGTAATTCCCAGGCGTAAGCCATTGGGGTGAATTTTCTGTCCCACAGGTGGTTCCTCTAATTGGTTGAAGAAGTGTTCTTATGCCTCTGCGCCAGGAGCCACAGTGATCGTGATGTGACACGTCGGTTTGCGGATTTGGAATGCGCGACCTTGTGCCCGTGGGCGGAACCGCTTCAAGGATGGACCCATATCTGCAAAGGCTTGTTCAACTAGCAGGGACGCGCGATCGAGTCCCATGTTGTTTTCAGCATTAGCGGCTGCCGATCGGAGCACTTTAGTAATTGGATCGCAGGCGCGGTAAGGCATGAACTGCAAGACAATTAGAGCTTCCCGGTAGGAGCGTCCCCGGATTTGATCCAGAACGCGACGGACTTTGCGAGGTGACATCCGGATATATTTCGCGGACGCCTTCGCTTCGTTAGATTTCAGTGCAACTGCCATAACTTAAGCGACTTCCCTTTAGCGGCGCGTTTTCTTATCGGAACCGTGACCTCGGAAGGACCGGGTGGGTGAAAATTCACCCAACTTATGCCCAACCATCTGTTCATTGACGTAAACGGGCACATGGGTTTTGCCATTGTGAACCGCAAACGTCATGCCAATCATTTGAGGCAAAATGGTGGAGGCGCGGGACCAGGTTTTGATCACCGCATTACTGTTGCTAGCCTGAGCAGCTTCGACTTTCCGAAGAAGGTGATCCGCAACAAAAGGCCCTTTCTTTAGCGATCGAGACATGATTATTTTCTCACTTTAGACTAAGACTCAAAACCCAAGATTAAGACTCACGTCCGCCACGTCCACGCTTAGACGACTTACGGCGACGACGGACAATAAACATGCCGCTGAGCTTCTTCTTGTTGCGGGTTTTCTTACCGAGCGTGGGCTTACCCCAAGGAGTAACTGGGCCTGCACGACCGATCGGCGCACGTCCTTCGCCACCACCATGGGGGTGATCGCACGGGTTCATGACGCTCCCTCGAACTTGAGGACGACGACCCTTGTGACGGGTGCGGCCTGCTTTGCCCAAGGTGATGTTGCGATGCTCCGTATTTCCCACTTGACCAATTGTGGCTAAGCATTCTTTACGAATCAATCGAACTTCAGTAGACGGCAGTTTCAAGGTGACATAGTCGCCATCTTTCGCTGAAACCTGCGCGCCTGCTCCAGCCGATCGAACCATCTGACCACCGCGACCGGGGTAGAGTTCGACGTTATGAACGGTGGTTCCCAAGGGAATGGCGCTCAAGGGCATCGTATTGCCGACTTCAAAGGGGGCGGTGTCGGCTGAAATCACCGTTGCGCCCACTTCCAACCCAACGGGATGCAAGATATAACGCTTTTCGCCATCTTTATAGAACAAGAGTGCGATTCGAGCGTTGCGGTTGGGATCATATTCGATCGCTGCCACCCGAGCTGGAATGCCTTTCTTGTCACGACGAAAATCGATCATCCGATACAGACGCTTGTGACCGCCGCCCCGGTGACGACAGGTAATGACGCCTCGATTGTTGCGTCCTTTGTTGCGGTGAACCCGCATGGTCAGCGACTTTTCAGGTTCGCTCTTCGTAATCTCGACGAAATCAGCCACACTACGATCGCGCGTTCCAGCGGTGTAGGGGCGATAGGTTCTAATACCCATGACTTAATACCTAAGGTCTATCTGGTGAACGGCTGGACTACGATTCCGGGAAGAGTGCGATGGTATCGCCTTCCTGCAAAGTCACGACGGCCTTCTTGTAGTGAGGCTTGCGTCCCACAAAGCGACCCACGCGCTTTTTCTTATAAGGCGGGTTCATGGTGCTGATGCCCGTCACCTTGACGTTGAAGAGATATTCAACGGCTGCCCTAATTTCCGGCTTCTTCGCTTTGGGGTTGACCTCAAAGGTGTACTGGTTGTTTTCCAGGGCCAGCGTCGCTTTTTCGGTAATAATCGGACGACGAATCAAGTCCGCCAATGCCCGCGTATCCATACTAATCGTCACCGTAAACCTCCTTGATGCTGTCGA
This sequence comes from Synechococcales cyanobacterium, assembly GCA_043787035.1. GTDB lineage: Bacteria > Cyanobacteriota > Cyanobacteriia > Leptolyngbyales > Leptolyngbyaceae > JAAFJU01. The sequence goes on along the minus strand of JAYVVL010000099.1, from coordinate 8,367 downwards.
TCGCGCTAGCGGTTGCAATGATTTGGTCTGCGTTCAGCAAATCAAACATGTTCAGGTTTGCTGCCGTAATCACCTTGACGCGAGCGACGTTGCGCATCGACAAGTAGGCATTTTCGTCCTTGGTCGGCAAGATTACGAGAACCTTGGAACCCACCACAACACCCCAACGCGCAAACGCGGCCAGCATGTCTTTGGTTTTGGGACGCTCTAGATTTGCCGAGAAATCCTCGACCACGATCAAATCAGCTGTCCGGCTTTGAAACGCAGTCCGCAGAGCCAACCGACGTTCCTTGCGGTTCATCTTGATGGTGTAATCGCGAGGCTTCGGTCCAAAGATGACGCCGCCGCCCCTCCAGAGAGGAGAACGGGTGGAGCCTGCGCGCGCACGGCCTGTTCCCTTTTGTTTCCAGGGCTTACGTCCGCCGCCGCTCACTTCTGCGCGGGTTTTGGTGCAGGCGTTCCCTTGGCGCTGGTTCGCGAGTTGACGAACTAGTGCGCGGTGAACAACTGATGAAGCCGTTTCTTCTTTTGCAACTTTAAGATCTAGCTCGGTATTGCCCTTTTCGGCACCTTGCCAGTCTTTTACTACACATTGAACCATTTCTTTTCTCCTGGTGTTTTCGATTTCGCGTGCTGACTGAGGGCAGGGTTTTATTTGCCGCCGACCAGGTTGGCAGGAACGATTTTCACCAGTGTGCCGGGTTTGCCGGGGACAGCACCTTTGACCAAGATGAAGTTACGATCGACATCCACGCGGATGATGGAAAGCTTCTTAATGGTGACTTGCTCATGCCCGTAGTGACCCGCCATTTTCTTACCCGGGTATACGCGACCGGGAGTCGTACCCGCACCGATCGAACCCGGCTCACGGTGGTTCTTAGAACCGTGGGACATGGGACCTCGCGAGAAGTTGTGACGCTTTTGAAAACCGGAGAAACCCCGACCAATGGTCAGGCCCGCAACGTCAATCAACTGGCCGACTTCAAATTGGCCTACCGTTAGCGCTTGACCGAGTTCATACCCTGACACATCGTCTAAACGACATTCGGTGAGGTGACGAAGGGGCGGTGAGTCAGACTTTTTCAAGTGACCCAGTTCAGGCTTGCTGATGTTCTTTTCTTTGATGTCACCGTATGCAAACTGAATTGCCACGTATCCATCGGTTTCCTTTGTCTTGATTTGCGTCACCGGGCAGGGTCCTGCCTGAATGACCGTCACAGGAATTGCTCTTCCTGCTTCGTCAAAGACTTGAGTCATCCCAAGCTTTGTACCGAGAATTCCAACAGCCACGATAGTCGGGTCTCCTATTTCACTAATATCCCGTAATAAACAGCGGTTGAGTAGTACTAAAGTAAGTACATTTCAACATGTTCTGGACAAGAACAACGGCTCAAACACTAAAACGAAGTTTTTCAACTCTCTTCTAGTCGCACACTCAAATCAGTCCTCTGACATGTCAGAAAACCAATTCATGCACTTGAATTTCTACACGTTAGACCTAACCTTGATGCCTAAACACTTACATGTCTAAACCAAGACCCAGACAAAAATGAGTCACTCCAAAATCTTCCACTCAGCTAAGGGTTGCGAGCCATTGCTAGACATGAGATGAAACTACACTCAGTTACATGGTCAACAAGTGGCCAATTAAGATGAGGTTTTCATCACGGCAAGGGCGGGCGGGAAGAGCTGTGACCAAAATCACAAGCAGTTAACAACTATATAGAACCGATCGCGTTTTGTCTAGGGCAATACTTTATTTATTTTTATTTGTCATTTGGGCAACCCATGGGAAAGCATTCACTATCGTCCCGATGACGACCGCCCTGACGAGGAAGGACGTCCGCCCGACGACGATCGACCACCGCCTGAACTGCCTCCTGAACCGCCCGATCGACGATCGCCCGGTCTAGCAGCAGGGCGTTTTTGCTTAGAGGGTTGTCCACCAGAGCTGTGCCCCCCGCGACGATGGTCCTTGCGTGTGGGTTCTGGAGCGGCGTGGGGGTCGGATTCAAAGCCGCTAACCATTTCTTGAGGCAAGTCTCGTTGAATCAGCCGTTCGATCGCTTTTAGTAATTTCATTTCATCATCACAAACCAAGGACATCGCGCCCCCGGCTGATCCCGCTCGTCCAGTCCGGCCAATCCGATGGACATAATCCTCAGGCACTTCGGGCAAATCAAAGTTGACCACTTGAGGTAAGTCATTAATATCAATTCCACGGGCTGCAATATCCGTCGCGACCAGCACTTGAACCGCACCATCTTTAAATTTGGCGAGGGTTTTGGTGCGGACAGATTGGCTTTTGTTGCCGTGGATGGCTAGCGCAGAGATTCCGTGCTGGTCTAGATATTTGGACAGGCGATCGGCTCCATGCTTCGTGCGCGTGAACACCAAGACCTGATACCAGTTGTGCGTCTTGATCAAGTGCGACAAGAGCGCAGGCTTTTGGGTACGAGACACTCGGAAGATTTGCTGTTCGATCAGTTCGACGCTGGAATTGCGCCGTTCGACTTCGACCACCTGAGGGTTATTCAGCAAGGTTCCAGCTAAGGCTTTAATTTCATTGGAGAAGGTTGCAGAGAAGAGAAGATTTTGGCGTTTCCGGGGGAGCAACGACAAAATCCGACGAATGTCTCGAATGAAGCCCATGTCCAACATGCGATCGGCTTCGTCTAGAACCAGAATTTCAACTTGCGACAAATCAACCGTTCGCTGCTGCACATGGTCCAGCAATCGACCGGGAGTAGCGACCAAGACATCAACACCGCTTCGCAAATGACGAATTTGGGGCGTGATGTTGACCCCTCCAAAAATGGCGATGGAGCTAATGCTGACATACTTCCCATATTCGCGCACACTTTCTTCGACTTGAGCGGCCAGTTCACGGGTGGGTGTGAGAATAAGCGCTCGGACGTGGGGCCGACGCACGATACCGTGGTGCGTTTGCTGCGATGAAAGCCGCTGCAAAATCGGTAGCGTAAATCCAGCGGTTTTGCCAGTTCCTGTCTGGGCTGCGGCTAGCAAGTCACCACCGCCTAGGACCACGGGAATCGCTTGCTGTTGAATAGGGGTCGGGTCGGTGTATCCCCGTGCAGTCACTGCTCGAACGATTTCAGCCGATAAACCAAGGTTAGAAAAAGACATGTAACTCCAAAAACAACATCGGTTTATCGCGGCCTAGCTCTCTACATTTAGAGAGACTCTGGCTCCTCGCCGCCATCAATCCAGGTATCAATGCCTGCTTTCGCCAATGACAAGGTGGTTGTGGACCATGACTTTTCATTAATTGTAGTTGTAAAGAGAGTTCTCTTACCGTGACCTGCCTTTTCGATGGTATGCCCACGATATGTGTTGGAAGAGTTTGCCATATTATTGAGCAAGAATAGTGCGATCGAAGGTAGACTATCCCACGCCTTGGACAGAATGGCAACCCTTAAGGCACGATCTGAAGCGCGATCGCAAAACTTACATTGGTAATCCTAAGCTCGATCGAACGGCTTCTCGAACGTCCTGACAACATTGAACGGATTGCTTGGCACGTAGTTTATCAGCAAAAATTCCGGGGTATCGGAAATCTACGCCATAGATTTTGAGCATCTTCATTTGGGGGATGCGCTATATTCCATTCCGATTCAATAAAAAGCAACAGATCAAGCAGGATTTCTAGATCATGAGTTTTAGAAAAACGGATTTCTTCTTCTTGCAGTCGTTCTTTGAGATACTTTTCGGAACATTGCTGGGCATGAAAACAAGCAGCGTCATAGTTGGGATCTTTCCGTGCGCCGAGTTCACGTCCCGCTGTCACCCAATCACCTTCCGCCTTATCAAACCATTCTTGCGTCAGCGGCTTCATATATTATTTTCCCTTCTTCAACAATATCCATCATAAAAAAATCTCCTAGTCTTAATCGTTCCGGAATAAACTCATTTGTCCGGACCAGTAAGTCTAGTGAAAAATCCGCATGTATTTGATTCAAAACTTTAATAGCTTGACGAGAAGGATGGCCTTCAAAGGGCATGACGACCATCAGATCCACATCTGAATCTTCGTTTGGGGTTCCGTAGGCATAGGAACCGAACAGGATGATGCGATCGGGCTGGAACTGCTCGACGATTTGTTGGCTTAATGCCTGAATTTGTTCCATTTCAATCATGATGATGGTCCATCCCACTTCACCGATGTGAATCAATCACACCGCACAAACCCTGACCTGTTCCACTGCCCACTGCCACCTGCCATTAGCTTGCTCGCCTCGTCTTTGTCAGGAACTCCTCAACAAAACCCTCGACAGGGCACCTTAATCGCCCTAGACTGAAGTTTTTAATTTAAGATTGCATTAATCAATACAAAGTTAAATTAATTTTGTTTGAAATGGGTGAAATTCATCCGTTCCCGTCTCGCAATCCACGATCGCTTTTGGTGAGGTTTCCCTAGTGCAAGTGCAGCAGTCAGTCGCAACCCAACGAGCCACGGGCGCATACGCGCTTCTCGATAGTCTGAAACGGCATGGCGTGAAGCATATCTTCGGCTATCCCGGTGGGGCTATTTTGCCGATTTATGATGAGCTTTATAAGTTTGAAGAACGAGGCGACTTAAGCCACTACCTCGTCCGCCACGAGCAGGGTGCAGCACATGCGGCGGATGGCTATGCACGCGCGACAGGCGAAGTGGGCGTTTGTTTTGCGACCTCGGGTCCGGGAGCGACAAACCTCGTCACCGGGATTGCCACGGCACACATGGATTCGATTCCTTTGCTCGTGATTACGGGGCAAGTTCCTCGCGCCATGATTGGGACAGATGGGTTTCAGGAGACGGATATTTGGGGGATTACGCTGCCTATTGTGAAGCATTCCTACGTCGTTCGCGATCCCCATGACATGGCGCGGATCATTGCGGAAGCTTACTATTTATGTCGCACGGGTCGTCCGGGTCCGGTGTTGGTGGACATCCCAAAAGATGTGGGGGCCGAAGAGTGTGATTATCTGCCTGTGGAACCCGGTGACGTGAAGCTACCGGGCTACCATCCGACGATGCAAGGCAGTGAGGATTTGATCCATCAGGCGTTGGAGCTGATTCAAGAGGCAAAGAAGCCGCTGTTGTATGTGGGGGGCGGGGCGATCGCCTCGAATGCTCATGCTGAAGTGAAGTTGCTGGCCGAGAAGTTTAAGCTGCCTGTGACGACCACGCTGATGGGTCTGGGCGGCTTCGATGAGCACCATCCGCTGTCGGTGGGGATGCTAGGAATGCATGGGACGGCCTATGCGAACTATTCGGTGACGGAATGTGACCTGTTGATTGCTATGGGTGCGCGATTTGACGATCGGGTGACGGGAAAAATCAGTGGGTTTGCGCCTCATGCGAAGGTGATTCACGTCGATATCGATCCGGCAGAAATGGCCAAGGTGCGTCGTCCTGAGGTGGCGATCGTAGGGGATGTGAAACTGGTGTTGCAGGAACTCCTGCGGCAATCGAATTCGGTGAAAGCCGATGCGCAACTGACCCAATCCTGGCTCGATCGCATTGACCAGTGGAAGGAAGACTACCCGATGGTTGCGCCTAACTACACCGATAAGCTTTCGCCCCAGGAAGTCATCGTCGAAGTCGGTCGTCAAGCGCCTCATGCCTATTACACCACCGACGTGGGTCAGCACCAAATGTGGTCAGCGCAGTTCTTGAAAAACGGGCCTCGGCGTTGGATTTCTAGTGCGGGTCTGGGGACCATGGGCTTCGGGCTTCCGGCGGCCATGGGCGCAAAAATAGCGGTGGGTGATAGCGAACAGGTGATTTGCATTAGCGGCGACGCGAGTATCCAGATGAATATCCAGGAACTCGGGACGCTAAGTCAATACAACATCAACGTCAAAACGGTGGTCATTAACAATGGCTGGCAGGGGATGGTGCGTCAGTGGCAGCAAGCGTTCTACGGTGAGCGCTATTCGTCTTCGCACATGGCTCCGTCAATGCCTGATTTGGTTATGCTCTGCGCAGCTTATGGTGTCAAAGGCATTCGCGTGACTGATCCTGCGGATTTGAAAGGTGCGATCGCAGAGATGTTGGCCCATGATGGTCCGGTGATGGTGGATGTGCAGGTGCGTAAGGACGAAAACTGTTATCCGATGGTGGCTCCGGGCAAGAGCAACGCGGAAATGGTGGGTCTGCCCGATCGGAAAAATCTACAGCGCGCCATGGAGAAGAGTTAACGCAGGTCAGCGTGAAAATAAAGTCACTAGCGAAGAGGCCCCTAGCCCCCAATTCTGGGGGGACATGAATTTCCGAAGCCCCCAGAATTGGGGGTTGAGAGCCTCTTCGTCGGGGTTTAAAAAAGCGGGGCGTTATTTAATTGCTATTCCCTAACGCAGGTCAGGGTTCTGTGCGTTGATCCCAAGACTCGTAGGGATCAATGCTGTTTGTCCAAAAATGACAATTCCCACCCGATCGATATGCTCAACGAGTCGAAGCTCATCGATCGTCTCATACTGAACAACATCGAAAAAGTAAGGCAATGGCTTCTCCTCATTCAAGCAATCCAACAATTCAAGCACTGTCATATGCGTCACTCGATCGCCCTTAATTGCCAGATCAACATCAGACCCTATTTTATAATTCCCCTTAGCCCGAGACCCAAACAACAACACCTCTGAAATCTCATCAAATTGAGAAATCGCATCTGTAATATGAACGATATCACTATCTCTAAGTCCATAAAGCATTAATCTTCCTCCAACTTAGATTTAAACATTTCATACAGCTCCTTTAAAAGGGGGAAATATTGAATTCTAATCCTGTTCTCTACGTCGATCGCCACTTTTTCATTATACGTATGAGACGTTAGATTGCGATCTTGAAGCGCATTTACCCAACCATGACCATCACGCACTAGTTCCGCCTGAAATGCCTGCTTAATCACCTCCCTCGGCGTCTTGGGTGCAAATCCTTCCATCTCCTCATAATCCTTGAGAAGCTTCCACGATAACTCGAACGCCATCTCAAAAAACTGGATCAATCCCGCTCGTTCCACCACAGACGGCGACTCAATTTTAAGCGCTTCACATAACAGCAAAAACGATCGTTCAAAATTAGAAAACCGCTGTATCCACCGAATATCTAATGCGTTCATTTATGACTCAAACTTAATTTCCTTAAAATTTTCAGCGATCGCAACTGTGCGATAATACTAGCCTACTCGAATTGTCCTCGCATGTTGCCAAGTATTTCGTTATGTCTAAGTTGTTGCCAAAAGTGATTTTGAGATCTGAAAAAGCCGATGCGGTAAAACGGTTTCACCCGTGGATCTTTTCGGGGGCGATCGCACAAGCCGACCCCGATCTCGCCGATGGCGACTTGGTGCAAGTTGAAGACAATCGTGGCAATTTCCTGGCGATCGGGCACTTCAATTACAACAACATTGCAATCAAAGTTCTATCCTTTGAGAAGTTCAAAGATCTTAACGGGTTCTTCCTTCGGCGATTTCAGGCTGCTTATGCCACACGATCGGCCTTAGGTCTGACTGAAAATTCCCAAACGAATTGTTACCGTCTTGTGAATTCCGAAGGCGATGGTTTGCCGGGACTCGTGATTGATTGGTACAACGGGACAGCGGTGATTTTGGCGTATTCTATTGCCATGTATCGATCGCGCGACATCTTAGTTGATTGCTTGAATGCTGTGTATGGCGATCGGCTTAAAGCGATTTACGACAAAAGCGCCTCGGTATTGCCCAAAAACTACCCTGCAAAAAACGAGTATTTGTTTGGAGAACGCAGTCTAGATACCGTCTTGGAGTACGGCCATGCGTTCAACGTGGACTGGGAAACAGGCCAAAAAAGCGGCTTATTTCTAGACCAACGTGAACATCGGCAACAGTTAAGCCAATACGTCAAAGGCAAAGCCGTACTCAATACGTTCTGCTATTCGGGTGGATTTTCAGTCTACTCAGTGAAATCAGGCGCATCGGTGGTGCATTCACTGGATGCATCGGCTAGAGCGATGGACTGGACAACGCAAAATGTAGCCCTAAATAATGCTGCACATGTCGAACATGAGAGCGTGACGGGCGATGTCTTCGATTACATTACGAGCTGTGATTACCAATACGACGTGATCATTCTCGATCCACCCGCATTTGCAAAAAATCAATCGGCTCGTCACGCAGCGGTGATGGCTTATAAACGATTAAATTACGAAGCGATTTCACGGATTAATTCCGGTGGAATCATCATGACCTTCTCCTGTTCGCAGGTCGTAACCACAGATTTGTTTCGAGGTGCAGTGGTGGCAGGGGCAATAGAAGCAGGGCGATCGGTCCAGATTATTGACCAGTTAACCCAGCCAGGGGACCATCCAACGAGTTTGTATCATCCAGA
>JAYVVL010000098.1:0-5724 GCA_043787035.1 Synechococcales cyanobacterium | reverse complement strand
GCGGCATGTAGTCTGCCGCATTAAAATTCTTCACTTCTGCCGCAATATGGCAATCATGCTTTGATGAATCAAACAACGTAATATCGCCAATCCCACATTTCCCTGTCATCAATCCATCCCAATAGTCCGCGACCGTATTGCCGATCGGAGTAACGGCACCGAGACCCGTGATAACAACACGTTTGTGCAGAGGGTTTGACATGATTAACAGTTCTGGAGAGAGGGTAAGTGAAGGGTGAATGTAAAGACAGATAGGGCGCGGCAATGAAGGAGCGAGAAATAAAATGCCCTCTTCTCCGGTCAGTGAGAGGAGGACACTCAATCCATTGGGTTAAGCGGACTTTTCTTTGATGAAATCCACGGCAGCTTGGATAGTCGTAATGTTTTCTGCGGCTTCGTCAGGAATCTCCACATCAAACTCCTCTTCCAAGGCCATTACCAGTTCAACAGTGTCCAGAGAATCTGCACCCAAGTCGTTCTGGAAACTTGCACCCGCAACAACCTTGTCAGCATCTACGCTGAGTTGGTCCACGACGATGGATTTCACTTTCTCAAAAATTTCTGCGTCAGTCATAACGTCCTCAAAAGATATGCAGCTTGTAGTGCAAGCGTCAATGCTCGCCTTCCGGGAAACTATTATTTCATGAATTGACCCCGATCGGCGAATCACACCGAATCACACTTAACCGATCCAAGATTTAGACCAGATTTAAATCCGGGCTAGACCGAAAGTGGCGCGCTTAAGGCAAGGTCCGGACGCAAATCCCTCGCTCGACGCAGATAGGGATGATACACAACAAGACTCGGTTCATCGGTGTTGAAGTGCAGCAGTAGCCGAATACACCGCTCCAAACTCCCCTCGACATACATATGCTGAAAGTCCATCAGGGGCACTTGGTCCCAGCCGGGACGCTGACGGGCAATCGCCGCTGGAAAAATCGCATCTAAGTCTCGCGTCACCGAAAAGGTTACGCTCACAATTTCGTTAGGATCCCCCAGTCGATTATGCAACTCCAACTCATCGAGCAGTTCAGTGACCGCCGCCGCGATCGCCTCTCTGCTGTTTACAGGGACCGTCGTTGCCCCCCGAATCGCCCGAACTCGCCAATGCACGTAAAGTACCCCCGAAAGAAAATAATTTGGGTTAGGCCAATCTAAAGCCCAGGTTAAGTCACAGAATAAAATCCCAAACTAAATCCCAAACTAAATCTCACCCTAAATCATAGTCTCTAGGGCCGATACAGCCACAACGGCATTCCTTGAGTTTCTACTTCAAAGGCCAGCCATTCCATCCCCGCCGCCGCACCAGGAACCTGGGCCAGGGTTTGGGTCAAGACATTCGATCGACTTCCCGTCACCTTGCTCAGAAGCGACTTCGGTTCTTCAAAGGTGTAGGTCTTCGTTTTATCTGGATCCAACCCCGCCAGTTCCGCCGCCCAGCGACGCGCATCCTCTTCGGTCCCAAGACGATCGACGAGGCCAAGTCCTACTGCCTGTTCCCCGGTAAAAATCCGCCCATCTGCAAACTTTTTCACAGCATCGACTGTCAACCCTCGCCCGACCGCCACAACGCTAACAAACTGCTCGTAGCTACTGTCAATCAAATCCTGCAAAATTTGTTGTTCCGGAGCCGTGAGCTGCCGATCGAAGGACAAAATGTCTTTGTAGGGACCCGACTTGACCACCTGGAACGAAACCCCGACCCGATCGAGCAATCGCTCCAAATTGTTCCCGCGCAAAATCACGCCAATGCTGCCTGTAATCGTGCCCGGATTGGCCATGACATGGGGAGCTGCCGCGCCAATGAACACGCCGCCTGAGGCCGAAATGTTTCCATAGCTCGCCACAATTTTGCACGTTGTCTGCAACCGTTTCAGCGCGGAGTAAATCTCAAAGGAATCGCCCACCGTTCCGCCAGGACTGTCAATGCGGAGAAGCAACGCTGGAAACTTCCGCTCTTCCACCTCCTTCAGGATTTCGAGGACGCGGGTGCGGGTTCCTGAGCCGATCGCTCCTTTGATTTCGAGGCGAGCGATCTGTTTTTTGGTGCGACGGAAGAAAGGAAACATGGTAAGGGGGCGACAGGACGGGCTAAGGGACAAAATGGCGACGGTCAACTCAGCACATTAATGTAATCGTAACGATTGCTTAACATCACTAAATTGCTTAACATAATTAAGCTGTGAGTCCATCATCCCACGTTCACGGCCAGCGGATATTGAATCTATGCCATTGAAGCTTTCAACAAAGCTCTCGGAACGCCTAACCGAATCGTCTACGGTGTCTAATCTGCTTTTGATCGCGCCATTTTTCTTCTGGGGAACGGCGATGGTTGCCATGAAGGGGGCGATCGCCGATACGACGCCGTTTTTTCTAGCTGGATTTCGCCTAGTCCCCGCTGGCATTCTCGTCTTAGTTGCGGCCCATCTCGCCGGAAAGCCCCAGCCAAAAACCTGGCAGGCGTGGGCGTGGATTGTGGGATTTGCGATCGTTGATGGACTGATGTTTCAGGGGTTTCTGGTCCAGGGTCTGAACCGAACGGGGGCCGGACTCGGTTCCGTGATGATCGATTCGCAGCCTTTAGCCGTTGCGGTCTTGGCACGGGTGCTGTTTGGGGAAGTGATTGGGTGGATTGGGTGGGTGGGACTGGCGATCGGGGTTTTCGGGATTGCGTTGTTGGGCTTGCCAAAAGATTGGATTATGGGTCTGTTCAATACGCTGCTCCACGTTTCAGATCCGGGCGCAGCTACACTTTATAGCCTGTTAGATGCTAATTTTTTTGAAAATGGGCAAGGGTTAATGCTGGTTGCAGCGCTCTCGATGGCGGTTGGGACGGTGATGGTTCGCTATGTGTCTGAGGTCGCCGATCCTATAGTCGCAACGGGGTGGCATATGATTATCGGCGGGTTGCCTTTGTTTGCACTATCTGATGCCGTGGAGACGAACCAATGGACGGCGCTGGTCCCGTCTGAGTGGGCGGCGCTGATTTATTCCACGGTGTTTGGCAGTGCGATCGCCTATGGCTTATTTTTCTACTTTGCATCTAAGGGCAATCTGACGAGTTTGAGTTCTTTGACGTTTCTCACTCCGGTATTTGCGCTGATGTTTGGAAATTTTTTCCTGGCTGAAGAGCTGGAATCGTTTCAGTGGGGCGGCGTGGCCTTGACGCTGGTCAGTATTTATCTAATCAATCAGCGATCGGTCCTTCAGAGCAAGCTCCTAGGGACCCCGCAGGCAGATCAGGCACCTGTTGTAAAAAGTTTGGATTGAATCTGTGCGTGAACAGATGCACTAGTATTTACGCTACCATTTGTACTAGCGATCGCTTGACAAACGACCGTTAACCTTTCACACTCATTACGACTTTCACCCTTCAGCCTTTTTTATGAATAGCTGCATCATTATGGCGGAAATCACCCGCCCTGCCCAAGTGCGATACACCCAAGATACCCAAATGGCGATCGCAGATATGGAAGTTCAGTTCTCGGGTCTCCGGCCTGAAGATCCACCCGCCAAGCTCAAGGTCGTCGGCTGGGGCAATCTCGCCACCGAAATGCAGCAGTCCTACCAAGTCGGCGATCGGGTGGTCATCGAAGGTCGGCTGGGCATGAACACTATTGATCGTCAAGAAGGCTTTAAGGAGAAGCAAGCCGAACTCACAGCGTCTAAAATCTACAGCCTAGGAGCGACGGACTTGAGTTCGGCTCCCATGAGCGCGCCCGCCATGAGCCAATCTGTCCCCAACCCGATGGAAGCTTCCACCTCTACTCGATCGAAAGTGCCAGCAGCCTACTCGCCGCCTGCCGCAGAACCGGACTTTGACGACATCCCGTTCTAAATAGGATGATTCAGATCAAAAAAGCCCGTTATTTCGATCGAAGTAACGGGCTTTTTATTAGGCGTCTCTATTTACTGTAGAAACGTCCAAGAGCGATATTACTTAAATATCAATGGTGTCGTACTGAGAAACGTTCACCAGTTCGAGTCCGGCATTCCCCGCTCCTCTACCGGGCTTGTAGGCTGCTCTACCTGCTGTGTAAGTGACTCGATCGGCTTTCTGGCCCAAAGTCGACGTCAGGGTGTAGAAGCCAACGGTGCCGTCGGTATCGTTTTGACCAATCAGATCCAGCACGCCATCTTTGTCTACATCCGCGATGGCCTTGAGTCGATCGCCCGCACCCACAGTCAGCACTGAGCCGCTAACCAGATTATTGGCCGTCATCTTCCAAATAGAAACGTCTACTCCACGCTGCCAGACGATTTCATCATTTGTGCCGCCATCTACGTTGTTAATCCCCACAACTGTCCACTCAGCTCCAACTTTAACGTTTCCACCCCCGAACGAAACGGCGTTGGCACTGGACAGACTGCGATCGGCTTTGTAGGACCAGACAGTAACGTCAGTGGTCTTGCTGTTGCGCCACAGCACCTCACGGGTCGTCTGATCGGCGTTGAACTCACCATCACCGATTGCGGTCCAACCCGAGTTTGCACCCACGTTTAGCCACTGTACGCCGGGGGTGTGAACCACTTTCATGAAACCGGGCTTAGTTATATCCGCAGTTGCCACTAGGCCGCCGACGCCTGCAAGGCCATTTCCAGCGTTGCGCCATAGCAAGCCAGCGGTGTTATTTGCGCCCAGACTGTTGGAGGCAAAGTCGATTGTCCAGTCTTGAGTATTTGTTAGTACTTTGCCCTCAGATTCAACGAACGCAAACCGATTGTAAGAATAGGCACGTTGGGTCGTCGTGCGATTTTCCCCGAAGAGCACAACAATTTGACCCGTAGTGCTATCGCGGGTGATGAAATCTTTGATGCCATCTTTATCCACATCGACTTCAGACGAAATCAGCTTTTGGATTGAACCCGATTCGGTGGACATCGTTAGGTCTTTGTTCCAAGCTAGTTTGGGCGTGTCATCCGTTACGGTTAACCCAGCTTTAACAATGTTATTTTCAGTGCCGACAAAGGCAAAGCTGATTTGGCCATTGACTGGGTTGTAGAACGCTAAATCCAGTGCTTTAGGATCCTGCGTACCCGTAGCGTTAGGATCGGTCACCGTGACATTAAAGTTCTTACGGGTTCCACCTAATCCATCATCACCCAACCCTGTTGCAGTACTGTACTCAACCCAATAACCTTGGAGTGAAGGATTATCGTCGGCAAAATCATTCCATGTGCCATCGATCAAGAAGTGTGCGTAGGGTTCCTGATTGAGCGTGAAGTCGTTATTTCCAAGAATAGTATTATTAGGTTCACCTTTAGGCGAGGCGGGCGTAGAAAGCGCCCAGTTTGCGTATTGACCAGCTACTGGCGTCCCACCGTTCTTAGGATCGTTGCCATTCCAGAATGTAGTTCCAGTCTCGGGACCTACCACCCATTTCCAAACACGACTCGTTCCAACCGTTCCAAAGGACGAGCCGCCGATCCAACCGGTTTCCTTGATTCGATCGTTCATGAACTTGTTTTCAGATGCACTTGTTACGGTCGCAAGGTAGCCTGTCAAACCTAGAAAGTTCTTACCACTTGCATCATCACTAGCAGCGGTCCAAGTCTTGATCTTTGTGGCAGCGGAAGTACCGTATGTAAGAAACTCGTAGTAGTGTCCGTTGGCTGACGAAAAGATCGGACGACCCAAGTTGACAGAAATGTCTTGACTAGCGCCGATCGTAGTGCTTCCAGCATTGTATGCAACCAGCTTCAATGCCTGTGTAAAATCAGCAC
>JAYVVL010000097.1:0-1947 GCA_043787035.1 Synechococcales cyanobacterium | reverse complement strand
ATACCATGCCATCTTTTAATGCCCGAACGGATGAAGACGAGCAAATGGACGACTTCTCCATTGATGATGAACGTCTGACCGATGCTCTTCAGCAATTGCGGCTGATTAACCAATATCTCAGCGGCTATAGCACCACCATGTCTTTCCTAAAGCCGTACTTACGATCGCGCGCTAAAGCCATGCATCCTAAGACTCGCATTCTGGATGTGGGAACTGGAATTGCAGACTTTCCGGAACACATTATCCAATGGGCTGACCAGAATCTCCCTAATCATGAGATTGAAATCGTTGCAATAGATGCCAATCCGGTCACAGTTGCCTTTGCCCAAAAAACCTTGAGCGAGCGACTCCCCAAACGGTTGAGCGATCGCATTCATGTGGAGACAGCGGATGCGTTGTCGTTGCCTTATGCAGACGGTGCTTTTGATCTGGCGATCGGAGCGATGTTTCTTCATCATTTTCCTAACGATGCAGCGGCTAAAATTGTTCGATCGATGCAGCGAGTCTCGCGTGATGGCATTTTAATTAATGACTTGCATCGTCATCCGTTGGCTTATTATGGAATTTATACGCTGACGCGGGTTTTTCCTGCGGCTCCGATGGTTCGCAACGATGGTCCTATTTCAGTCCTGCGAGGGTTCGAGGCTCCGGAGTTAGCAGCGATCGCTCAGACTGCAAATTTACCTAATGTTTCGATTCGGTGGCGGTTTCCATTTCGGTGGCTCTTAACAACTGTAACTCTCTAAGGTGAGATTCTACTATGCAATCTACTATGCAATCCAACACGCAATCCAATACCCACTATGACACGATTATTATTGGAGCCGGGTTAGCGGGCTGTAGTGCGGCTATTCAGCTTGCGTCGTCTGGCATTCGGGTGTTGTTGTTAGAGCAATCTCGGTATCCTGTACACAAGCTTTGCGGTGAGTTTTTGTCGGTTGAAGTGATGGAGACGTTCGATCGTCTCGGTATCTTAGAATCGGTGCGAAAGGCGGGTGCGAGTTCGATTCGACAGGCGTATCTCACGACTAAGAGCGGTCAATCCTTTCATCATGTTCTCCCTGGAACGGCACTAGGATTGAGTCGCTATAAATTGGACTTGATCTTGTTTGAACGATCGGCGGCGTTGGGTGCAGATTGTCGAGATGGTGTAGTGGTGAAATCGGTGTCGGGCGGTCTAGCTGACGGCTTTGAGGTGACGACGACGCAGGGAGACTTTACGGCTCGAACGGTTCTTGCAGCCTATGGGAAGAAGTCTGCTTTGGGGAGAACGCCGACTCGATCGCCTTTTGTGGCCTTTAAGGCTCACTATACGGGGCTTGATATTCCCGATCTGATCGAGCTTCATGCCTTTGAAGGTGGATATTGTGGACTGTCGGCGATCGAATCGGGTCAAGTGAATCTGTGTTGGATTGGTCACGATCGGATTTTGCAGGGCGATCGGGCGCTTCCCCCGGCTCTATATACTAATCCTGTGCTAGCCGATCGGCTTTCTAAGATGACGCGAGTGCAGAGTTCGCTGAATGGTTTAAGTCAGATTTCACTAGACATCAAGCCAAAGTTTGTGCGAGATGTTTGTCAGATTGGTGATACGGCAGGAATGATTACCCCTCTGTGCGGGGATGGGATGGCGATGGCGCTGCGATCGGCTGAACTTGCTGTTCCGTTTGCCGTTGGTTTTCTGAATGGTAAGTATTCAGAAGTTGAATTCAAACGAGGATATGAATCTGCGTGGAACCGTGAATTTTGGCTCCGATTGCGCGTAGGAAAACTGATGCATCAAGCGTTTATTCAGCCTTCTCTAGCGGACATTGGCGTAGGTTTGTGCGATCGGCTTCCGAATCTGGGCGCATGGATTATCCAATCGACGCGGGGTCGGGCTATGGCTTGATTTAGATTGATTGAACTTGGGCAGACGCACCAACGTCGATCGATCAACGATCGGGT
>JAYVVL010000096.1:0-1950 GCA_043787035.1 Synechococcales cyanobacterium | reverse complement strand
ATGGCGGTGGATCAGTATGTTGGCGGCATTGAGCACGCGATTTTGCACTTGCTGTATTCGCGGTTCTTTACGAAAGTGGTGCGCGATCGAGGCTTAATTAACTGCGACGAGCCATTCAAACGCTTGCTTACCCAAGGCATGGTCCAAGGCAAGACGTACAAAAACCCAAAAACGGGAAAATATGTGATTCCTCAAGCGATCGCTGATCGTGCAAATCCTGTTGACCCAGAAACAGGCGATGCGTTGGAGTTGGTGTATGAGAAAATGTCCAAATCCAAACACAATGGCATTGCTCCTAGCGAAGTGATTGATAAATATGGCGCAGACACCGCTCGAATGTTTATCTTATTCAAAGCACCGCCTGAGAAGGATTTGGAGTGGGAAGACACGGACGTTGAAGGGCAGTTCCGGTTCATGAATCGCATCTGGAGAGCCGTCACTGAATCTGGCGTTACGGCTAATGCAAAATCGATCGCATCTGGCACCCTATCGAAACCCGAAAAAGCCCTTCGCCGCTTCATCCATGTCGCTATCAAAGAAATCACTGAAGATCTCACCCAGGATTACCAATTCAACACGGCGATTTCAGAGCTGATGAAACTCAACAATGCGATCGGGGACTTCACTCAGAAAGATTCCCCTGTCTACGCCGAAGCTATCCAAACACTATTGCGATTGCTAGCGCCCTTCGCACCCCACATTGCCGACGAACTCTGGAAACAGATCGGCAACACGACAACGATTCATCTAGAGTCTTTCCCCGTGGTCGATCCGTCGGCTCTAGTGGTGGATGAACTCACGATCGTCATCCAAATCCTAGGCAAAACCCGAGGAACTATAGAAGTCCCCGCATCCTCTACCAAAGACGAAATCGAAGCCCTCGCAACGGCATCGGAAGTGGCTCAAAAGTACATTGCTGGGAAAGAGATCAAAAAAACGATCGTTGTTCCTGGCAAGCTGGTGAACTTTGTGATCGTACCGTAGTTCTTCAATCGAAGCCCCTAACCCCTAATTCTGGTATGTCCTTAATGACTGCTCAAGAAGTCTATAACCAAGTCATTTATGGTTTACCGCCCATAGAACGCTTGCGGTTGGCTAACCTAATTTTAAATGGAGTTGTGACACGGGATCATGAGGCGATCTACGATCGTGATGATTGGAGTGAGCAGGATCAAACCGATATTATTCAATTTGCGATTCAACAGTCTATTTGATTATCCAGGAATATTTAATAGTGTTTTCAAGGCGATAATTCGATCGCTTAATTTCTCTCGTTCTTCTTTTTCTGGGCGTGTAATTAGTGGGATGGAGAGGCCATCTTGTAGATAAGATGTCGCGAGTTCAACGTCTCCAGCTTCTGCTGAAAGCTCGACAAGTTCAATGCTTGCGGGAAGATTGGGCTTTTGGGTGAGGGATTTCTGGAAGCAGGCACGAGCGTTTGCCAGATCACCTACGGCATAATGGTAGAAACAACCATATTTAAGATAAAAGCTTCCATTCTGCTGCTGGTCAAACTTAATTGCTTGATCAAAATGGAATATGGCTTTGATGTAAAAAGACGGTCCTTTTTCTCTATACGCCTGAGCCTTAAGTATATGAGCAAAGTCATGCTTAGGACTCCTTTTGAGGATATCATCTAGTTTTTCTAATGCTTGATCGGGTTGAGGCTCAGAAATTGAAAGCAGTAACTGTGCGTAACTTAAATTGGAAAAGTCGATCGTTTTTTGCAAATCTGGGAATTGGTTTAGTTTCTTTCTGGATTCTCCAATAACGAAGTAGTATCCACTTTCAGCCAGATCTATATCATCATGATCTCGAAAGAAATTAGCAGCATGAATATAGTTTTGCCACTTATCAGGTTCATTGGTAATTTAAACTCTGGCGATCTCGTCCGAAAATCGATCGCATCTTTTCGTCAGCACGCCTATTTCCCATCCGAAGGCGTCGCAC
>JAYVVL010000095.1:0-5750 GCA_043787035.1 Synechococcales cyanobacterium | reverse complement strand
AATGTCGCAAGCGGTAACAAGTTAGCTGTCGTCAGACCCATGGTCAACGCTATTGCGGCAGAAGAACGAGCAGAGAGAGAAGTCATCAATTTCATGTTGGGTTTTTCCTGTGTGAGTGCGGACCTGAACTGAATGACCGCACCGGTAATCAAAAGGTTCCCAACTCATTTCTAAGACGCCCAACTCATTTCTAAGACGCCCAAGCTCCATGCCCCGAAAACTCCACGACAGCTTCATTAAAGAATGGATGCAGGAACTCCTCACCGATTTCGGCACGGTCGAAACTGAAGTTGAACTTGAAGGGGAAGTCTGTACGATAGGTGTGCTGTTTTATCCTGACCCACAGTAGCGATCGACACGCTCTTCGGTCTCCCCAAGGATTATCCTTACCGAACCCAAACCCTAGAACATCTCTCCATCTTGCAAATCAACCTCAAAGCACGGCAAAATAAAACGACGGATATCGAAGAGGTCATTATGGGATTGTCTCCAGTCTACGAAAGGTGGCGTGAAGAAACGCTGTCTTAATGGCGTCAGGAAGGAAGGACTTCGCTTGTGGAACTGCTTCTCACTCAGAAATTTGGCAGTTTGAGCGATCGCATGACTCAAAAAATTACCCAACTCACCCGCCAGCAATGCGAACGATTGGCGATCGCGCTAGGCGGAATCCCGACGATCGATGCTTTGAACCTGTGGTTCGATGAGAATGGCTAGTGCGCTAGGGCTACGAGGTTTGCCTCGATCGCATTGCTGGCTCGATCGCCTGAGTCTCTTCAAGATGGCTCACGGTGCGAATAAGGCCGTCCACGCCGTCAATGATCCAGATTTTAGTCTGGAGGGCGTTGGCCACTTGCTCAACCGTCATGTCATCCAGAAAGACGGTTGAGTGCAGTTTTAGCATTAGCGAAGGCAAAAGTAGGCCGTCGCCAATCGCTTTTCCTTGAAGTGCATTGACAATATCTTGACCCGTAATCAGACCCGTAACGGAGATTTCTTGGCCCCAATAATCGCTGTTGAGTGCGGCCATGGATACCGTGAGATTTTCGACTTGGTTCAGCCGACAGCAAATGGGTGCGAAGGCATGTTCAACGGCATTCCCCACGATCCAGGTGAGATGACGGGAGGACTCGATCGCCTGAGGCAACGCCTGAGCAGCGGTTTCAAACTCTTTCAAAAATAATCGAATCGAGCCGACGCCATTGCCGATTTGGGGATAGTCTTCGTAATGCTGCTCTTCGGGGACAGGCTGCTGGGCGATTAGAAACCATTCATCGGCAAGCCATGCAAACGTGGACTTAAATTGGGTTTGAAATTGGGTTTGGAGCGCTTGGACTTGGGCTATTGTTTTTTGGGCTAGATCTCGCGAGACCGGAATCAACGTATCTTCGTCCGGGCGAAACTGCGTCAGGCCCACCGGAACCACCGCCGCTGAAATCACCGCTGGGAAGTCGCCTTGATGAAACTGAGCGAGATCGGTTAAGGTCCGGGTGAGATAGTCGCCGTCGTTGATGCCGGGACAAACCACCACTTGGGCGTGAATTTGCAATTCGTTATTTTGGAACCACTGCAACTGCTCCATCAGCAATCCAGCACGGGGATTTTTCAGCAGGCGAGTGCGGACGGCGGGATCGGTGGCGTGGACAGAAACGTAGAGGGGCGACAGGCGCATGGCGGCAATGCGATCCCATTCGCGATCGGGCAGATTCGTTAAGGTCAGATAGCTGCCATACAGAAAACTGAGGCGGTAGTCGTCATCTTTGAAGTAGAGACTTTCGCGTTTGCCGGGAGGCTGCTGATCGATGAAGCAAAATGGGCAGCGGTTGGTACATTGAATCAGTGCATCGAAAAGGGCATTTTCAAACTCAAGACCGAGATCTTCGTCGTAGTCTTTTTCGATTTCGATGAGATGCTTTTTACCTTTGGAGTCCAGCACCTCCATTTCCAGAAACTCATCGGCGCACAAAAACTGATAGTCGATCAAATCCCGAGGCGCTTGGCCATTGATGGACATCACAGCATCGCCCATATCGAAGCCCATTTCTGCCGCAATGGAATCGGGCATTACGCGAGAAATTTTGGCGGGTTGGATGCTCATGACTTAGCCACAGAGAATAGGATTAGGAACAGAGGAAAGACAACTCTCCTCTATTCTGATCTATTCTCTACCAACCCGGACCCTTATGGACCAGACTATTTGCATCAGAGCTAATGCAGATGCCCCCATAGCGCGTCAAAATCGGATGCAGCGCCGCTAAGACATCCGGCTCTTGATCTAGATCGCAAATGGCTAAAATGTAATCATTGCAAACGCCGTCAACATCAAGATCGCAGGTGGTAACCCCTCGATCGCCCTTGCCGCTGACCCCGCGAATGATGCTGTAGCCTTGGACTTTTAGTCTTTCTAAGGTTTCTAAGACCTTTTTGAGTTCTACCGATGAGGTGATGATTTCTAGGCGCTTAACAGCTTTGATTTCAGGCTGAGACATAGTGAGTAGATGATTGGGTAAGGGACGTCATGGATTAAGCAGTGCCCCAGAGTTTTTTGATAATTTCAAAATAAACCGGAATTCCTACCACGATATTAAATGGGAACGTCAATGCTAACGCCATGGAGATGTAAATACTGGGATTGGCCTCAGGAACCGACATCCGCATCGCTGCCGGAACTGCAATATAAGATGCACTCGCACAGAGGACCGAAAACAGCAGTGCATTTCCCTGACTCATGCCAATAATTGCCGCGATCACGATGCCAAACAGGGCGTTGAACACCGGCATCAGCACCGAGAATAGAATAGGGAACGTCCCGGCTTTTTTGAGATCGCCTAGTCGTTTGGCCGAAACGAGTCCCATGTCCAGCAGAAAAAAGACCAGCACGCCGTAGAACATGTCGTCCACAAAGGGCTTCATCTTATGCCAGCCCGCTTCTCCTGTGAAATAACCTGTAAATAGACTGATCATCAGCATGACAACGGAGCCATTGAGAAAAGCTTCTCGCAGGACTTCGCCCCATGAAAAGTCCTCGTCTCCCGGTTTTCGAGCCGCGTAGAGCCGCACCAGCACAAGTCCTACAATGATCGCAGGCGATTCCATCAGGGCGAGTGCAGCGATCATATGTCCCCCGTAACCGACATTAGCCTTGTCGAGAAAGGAGCTAGCGGTGACAAAGGTGACGGCACTAATGGAGCCATATGTAGCGGCGATCGCTGCCGCATTGTAGGTGTCAAACTTCAGCTTGAGGACCAGAAAAGAATAAATCGGCACCAAGCAGGCCATGGCAACAGCCGTCAGCAGCGTCAAGATGATTTCAGAGGTGAATCCACTTGCTAAAACTTCGTGACCGCCTTTAAAGCCGATCGCCAGCAACAGATACAGGGAAAATAACTTAGGCAGCGGCTTGGGGATCTCTAAATCCGATTTCACTAGGGTTGCAATCATACCTCCAAAGAAAAAGAGGACTGGGGGATTTAGAATATTTAGCAGTAAAGAACTCGAATTCATCAAGGCTCCTGTCAGTCTCTAATCGTAATAAGTTCATTCGTTTTATGAGATTAACCGATGGGTAGGACATTACGTCATTGCGAGGTTCGGAATTTACATAACGAGAAGTTTAGGACAGCAGCGATCGATGTTCAATGGTTTGATTCGGGTGGTTTATACTATTAAGTTAATACTGCCACATCTAATAAACACGCTCATCTTTTAGGCAATCCCACGTGACTGACTCTATCCTCCAAGCTCGATACCAAACCACCCTTGAAGACCTCCTGGTTCAGACTCTTCAGGGCAAAATTCGATCGCCGTTTCAAATTTACGATCGACTGGTGCAGGAGTTTGAAACAGGTTCAGAGGAACTCTTTGAACAATGTCTGAGTGAGTGTGATGCAACCATTAAGATGAATGCTAAATCAGATGATGAAATGAAGCAAGCGAAAGCCATTCGGCGAGGTCGAGCGCTGAAAACTATCCAATCGGAATGGCAACGCTATCAAGGGGAACAATCTCGTAAAAGTGCAATCGCAACTGCCTTGAGTAATCTTCTCAGTGCAACGCCCGAAAACCGCCTCAGCCTATGGCTTACCACCTTCGATCCTAACTCCCCCAATCGCCTAACCCTTGACCAACAACAACAGCTTTCCCAACAGCTTAAAAGCTTCGGATCTCGGGATTCAGACTGGGGTGCGATCGCTCAAGGGATCGATCGCGGTCTTGAATCATGGAAAAACCTTGAACTGAATCTTGTGCAATGGATGTTTACGCGACCCTCGACGTTGGGATTTGGGAGTGAGGCAGATGCGGGTGGACCGTGGAAACTTTGGGCCGCCGAAGTGAAGAGCGATGTGCCAAAGTCATTGTTTGAGTTGATGAATGCGCGGGAGGTGGATTTTTCGAGCTGGCGGGAGACGGTGGAGGATAGCGATTGGGTGGAATTGGCAATAGTGCTGCTGACGGCGCAACGCGGGTTGGTGTCTTGGGCAGAGACGCAGCCTTACAATTCCAAGGGCGGTCGTCAGCTTTGTATTTCAACGTTTTTGACGTTTACGGTGCTGTGGAGTCAGCTATCTGGGCACTTTGCGACAACTCGTCCGACGTTGCAAAATGCAAGTTTTCAAATTGTGTTGCAAACCCTGCGAAGTTTTGCGCAGAAGTCCTATTTCCCACTTTATGGCGGCATGGTAGCGATGTTGTCTCAGGGCAGTTTTAATGATTTGTTGACGTATTTAGATGAACCCCTTCGACGTGTGGATAAGACGCAGGAAAAGGCGAGAATTCTGACCTTGATTGGCTATTCGCAACAGGTGATGCGACATACGGATTCGGCTATTGCATTTCATCAGCAGGCGCTGGAGATTGCGCAGTCGGAAGAATTGGCTATTCGAGATTTGCCCTGTGCCATTGCAAACCTTAATCATTTAAGTCGTGCGCAGGCGGCAGCCAAGCACTATGACGAAGCGCTTCGGTTTGCCCAGCAGGCGTTGATTCTGGCGCGACAATCGGGGGATTCTCTCGGGCAGGCCAATGCATTGGCGAATGTGGGCTACAGTGAAATCTTGAGCGCTCGACAGCTCGATCGCCTAGACGAAGACAGCGCCGAGATTCCGATTTCGCAGCTTACCCAAGGTTTAAAACTCGCGTCCACCCTGGACGATCGCGCCAGCCAAGCCCTCTGCAACAACAGTCTTGGCATTGCCTATGGAATGCTAAACCGTCCCGATCGCGCCCTTCCGTATCTCGCCGCCGGACTCCAAGCCGCTCAAGAATCAGGCGATCGCTATCTCCAAGGTCTCAATCTCACCTATTTTTCAGAAGCTCAAGCGGCCCTCGGCGATATGGATTCGGCGCTCCTTAGTGCGGTGTTGGCGATGTATACATTAGAACAAATTAATGCGATCGAATGGCAGCAGTCTCGCAATTGGCTTTTGTTGTTACGAGGTCGGTTAGGAGATGAGGTATTTGGGAAGCAGATGAAGTCGCTGCGACCTCAGATTTTGAGTTCGATCGGCGTGGATGGTTATGATCATGCGTTGACGTTGTTGGTGTGATTTCTATCTCCTGCGGAGGTTCACTTGTACGGGTCTGTTAAACCTCGATATCCGCTAAAGTTTTCAAGAGATGCTCAACTTGCTTGGGATCTCGAAGTTGCATAAATCCGACCTAAGTACAGGACAAAAACTGAATGGCTTGCAATAGCTGCTGTCTGGCAATATTGAAGTTAATCATGCCATCTCGAATATAGTCACAGCCAACCC
>JAYVVL010000094.1:0-15460 GCA_043787035.1 Synechococcales cyanobacterium | reverse complement strand
GGTTGGATTATCTGACGCTCGATCGGCCTGCCATGACGCTTTCCGGCGGTGAGGCCCAGCGGATTCGGCTTGCGACTCAGATTGGTTCAGGGTTGACGGGCGTACTTTATGTTTTAGATGAACCGAGCATTGGGTTGCACCAGCGCGACAACGCCCGGCTTCTCTCAACCCTGACGAAACTGCGTGATCTCGGCAATACGCTGGTCGTGGTCGAACATGACGAAGAAACCATGCGCGCCGCCGATTTTATTGTGGACATTGGGCCGGGTGCGGGCGTTCACGGCGGAAATATCATTTCCAAAGGCAGCATGGAGGATTTGCTAAATGCAGAAGAATCCCTCACGGGCGCGTACCTATCGGGGCGTCTGAAAATTGTAACCCCTGCCGATCGACGTCCCGGCAATGGTCGAATGATCACCATTACTAACGCCGATCGCAACAATCTGCAAGGCATTGATGTGGTAATTCCCATGGGCAAACTCGTCTGTATCACAGGCGTGTCTGGTTCTGGAAAATCAACGTTGATTAACGACTTGCTCCACCCCGCGATTCAAAATCACTTTGGACAAAAGGTGCCCTTCCCAAAGAATGTCGCTCAAATCACCGGGCTAGACACCCTCGATAAGGCGATCGTCATTGACCAGTCGCCGATCGGACGGACGCCCCGGTCAAACCCAGCGACCTATACTGGAATCTTCGACATTGTGCGCGATGTGTTTGCGACGACGATCGAGGCAAAGGCGCGTGGATACAAACCCGGACAGTTTTCGTTCAATGTAAAGGGCGGTCGCTGTGAATCCTGTGCGGGACAGGGCGTGAACGTGATTGAGATGAATTTCTTGCCGGATGTGTATGTGCAATGCGAAGTCTGTAAAGGCAAACGCTATAACCGCGACACGCTGCAAGTAACATTCAAAGGCAAGTCGATTGCGGATGTCCTGGACATGACCGTGGAAGCCGCCTGCGCGTTCTTTGAGAATATTCCTCAGGCTCACGCGAGACTCAAGACGTTGTTTGATGTGGGGTTGGGCTATATGAAAATTGGGCAACCTGCGCCGACTCTATCCGGCGGAGAAGCCCAACGGGTCAAACTCGCCTCTGAACTCTCCCGACGAGCGACCGGAAAAACGCTTTATTTAATCGACGAACCGACGACCGGACTGTCGTTCTACGATGTTCACAAACTTCTCGATGTGGTGCAGCGGCTAGTCGATAAAGGCAACACGGTCCTAACGATCGAACATAATCTCGACGTGATTCGCTGTAGTGATTGGGTGATTGATCTCGGTCCTGAGGGCGGCGATCGGGGCGGTAAAGTGATTGCCTTTGGGACGCCTGAAGAGGTGGCGCTCGTGCCTGAATCCTATACAGGACACTATCTAAGAACGGCGCTCGAAACCTATCCCATGGGAGGACGCGTCTGATTTAAATAAAGCAGATCTAAGGTGGATCTCAGGAGATAGCTTCTTGTCATGCCAGTGCTTGCGACTTTCTATTACGGCGGGCAAGGTTGATCCCGTAGAATTCTTATAAGTTTTCATTTCTGCTGCGGTAGACCCAATTCTGACAAAGGCATCTTAACTTTAGCGATTTCAACCGGAACAACCATACCTACTCAACCCCTTGTCAAAATCTGAAGTTAGAATTGATGTTAGATCACGACTGAGCCTGCGACTGGATTTGGTTGAGAGTCACCTCGGAAATATGCTATACCTAAGACCCACAATTTAAACCCTCGGTAACCCCACCGGGAAACCGGGGATTCACTCACTCGTCATTGCAAAGGCACTTTTTCATGGGCATTCAGGTTCAGAACGTCTCTAAATGCTTCGGGAGCTTTCAGGCCCTCGATCGAGTCTCAGTCGATATTGAAAGCGGCTCTCTTGTGGCGCTTCTCGGCCCATCGGGTTCAGGCAAATCCACCTTACTACGCTTGATCGCCGGACTTGAATCCCCTGACAGCGGACGCATTTTCCTGACGGGAGAAGACGCCACCGATCGCTCGGTCCAAGACCGAAATATCGGCTTTGTCTTTCAGCATTACGCCCTGTTCAAACACATGACCGTACGCCGCAACATCGCCTTTGGCATGGAACTGCGTAAAATGGACCCGAATCATATTAAAAGCCGCACCGAAGAACTTCTTGAACTCGTTCAGCTCACCGGAATGGGCGATCGCTACCCATCGCAGCTTTCCGGCGGCCAACGTCAACGGGTGGCCTTGGCCCGTGCCCTCGCGGTCGAGCCGAAGGTGTTGCTCCTAGACGAACCCTTTGGGGCGCTCGATGCGAAGGTGCGTAAGGATTTACGGGCTTGGTTACGACGGCTGCATGATGAAGTTCATGTCACTACGGTTTTTGTCACCCACGATCAAGAAGAAGCGATGGAAGTTAGCGATCGGATTGTGGTGATGAACAAAGGAAAAGTTGAACAAATCGGGACGCCGTCGCAAGTTTATGACCATCCGGCCAGTGCGTTTGTGATGAGCTTTATCGGTCCTGTGAATGTTCTTTCGAGTGGCTCAAAAATCTTTCAAGAAAGCGGATTTGATTCGGCCAATCCTGAAATGTTTCTGCGTCCTCACGATATCGAAGTCACGTTAGAGGCGGGCCGCTACACGGTCAGCGCTCGCATCAATCGATTGATTCATCTCGGCTGGGAAATTCAAACTGAACTTCAACTTGAAGATGGTCAAATCATGATGGCTATCATCACGCGAGATCACTTTAAGCTACTCAACCTGACGGAAAACCAACAGGTCTACGTCAAACCTAAAGACGTCAAATCGTTCTCGGTAGACTATCAAATCTAGAGGCAAATACAGCAGTAAATTAAACGGCCAGTGATATGCGATCATGACATCGGCACTTACCCATCCCGCGCAATGTTTGATCGCCTGACTAAAGCTGTCCATAAATCCCCCTGGGCCATCACCCCTTACGTTTATCTACTCCTATGGACCCTTCCGCTTGTAGTGTCTCAAAGCTTTCAGCAGAGTCTAATGGCCCATGATGAGGGGTTTTATGCGGTGCAGGCGCGATACATGTTGGAGACGGGCGATTGGATTACGCCGCAGTGGGGCGCAGGGTTTAATTTCGATCGTACGGTCGGGATTCAGTGGCTGATTGCGCTATGTTTTAAGCTGTTCGGCGTTCATGAAACTAGCGTCCGGTTGCCGAGTGCATTAGCCTACATTCTCAGCAGTGTGCTCACTTTTCGGATTGGCGAAATTATGCTGGGACAATCGATCGGTTTTTTGGCTGCATTAATTTTCAGCGTCACTCCGATCATGGTGCAATATGCGGGGTTGGGAACTCAAGATAGTGTGCTCGTCGCGATCGAACTTCTTGCGGCCTGGGCCTTTCTCGAAGCCCAAAGCTCTCGCCGATCGAGCCTTCTTTTTCTCACAGGCGCGACTTTCGGGTGGGCGTTCTTAATCAAAGGGTTCATGGCCATCCCTGCTGCCATAGCCCTTCTTCCCGCGCTGCTATTTCAATCTCGCAGGGAAGGGAGTTTTGGGGGATCCTTCCGCAACCCTTGTTTCTACCTTGGCTTTGTCATCGGCCTGATTCCCGTTTCCGGATGGCTTTACGCGGCGACGCAGCAGTATGGCTGGCTCCCGATTCAAACCCTGGTGGGCAAGATCTTCTTTCTTAATAACCAAGAATTTCATAGTGCTGGACCCTTTTATTATTTCTGGAATATTCCGGCAAACGCTTTCCCTTGGGCTATCCCTGGAATCTTAGGCGTTGTGCTGGCTTGGCATAATCCAAAATACAAAGCGGCACTGGTGCCTTACCGTTGGTTGATTTTTGGATTTCCCATTTTCTTGTTTGTTGAACTCAATCTTTTCCGAACGAAGACGCCCTACTATCCACTGCAACTCCTTCCGTGGCTCGCAATTTTCTCCGCAGTAACCCTCGATCACTGCGTCGCCCATTACCGAAAAGATTGGCGATCGCAACTCCTTGGGCAGATTAGTGGTGTCCTTGCAGCATTCTCAAGTGTGTTACTCGTTCTGTCTATTGCCACATTATTCAACTGGATTCCGATCGAGTTCGATCAGGTCCAATCCATTGCCTTTGTCTTGGCTGCATTAGCGATCGGCTGGTTGATGCCGGGATTGATTTGGAAAAGGCGTGCGATCGTCACTCGCAGCGAACTGATCACCCGCTGGCTCGGTAGCGTTCTTCTAGGACCTTGGCTTGCCCTCAACCTCGTCGGCATCACGGGACTGTGGGGAGATTATGCCGCTCCTATCACCCGTACTTTCCAGAACCCGTTACTTCAGAATATTCTCACCCATGATCCGATTCACTTCATCGGCACTCAAACTCTGAAGGAAAGCGAACTCCAAAAAACCTCCCTCTTGCTCATTTTTAAGACTCCCATTTTAGGCCGCTATTTCGACACTTTAGCCGAACTCCCTGATCACAGCTATGCCTGGATTTCGCCTGATATCAAAGCCGAAAAGACCGATCGTCAGATCGTCACCACTGAACGCTGGCGGCTGATAGAACGACCTTAATCCTGCAATCCTGCATTCTTCATAGATTTTTTCAGTTTCCGCACATCTTGGTACAAGTCTGGAATCCGACTGTAGATGGCACAGACTTTTAGGTAGGTTCTGTGGTCAATCGCAGGCGTCCCAGACACAACTTTTCCAGCCGGAATGGTTCCCGTAATTCCAGTTTTCGACGACGCAATAGCCCCATCACCGATTTTCCCATTATTTGAGATTCCCACCTGTCCGCCCAAAATCACCCCGTTTCCGATTTCGACCCCGCCCGCTAACCCCACTTGTGCAGCCATCGCACAGCCTGACCCAAGTTTGCTGCCATGACCAATGTGGACCAAGTTATCCAGCTTTGTATCGCGCCCAATCCGCGTCACGCCAACCGCTGGCCGATCGACCGTCGAGTTGCAGCCAATCTCAACTTTATCGTGCAAAATCACGTAGCCCGATTGCCGCATCGCATACCAGCCCTCGGGCGTCGGCACGTATCCAAACCCTTCACCGCCAATGACAGCGCCACTGTTAATTACACAATCATTGCCCAGTTGCGATCGTTCTTGGATTGTACAGTTTGCATGAAGGGTAACGCGATCGCCAATGCCAACGCCGGGGTAAATCACAACGTTCGGATGAATCCGAGCATCATCACCAATAACAACATTTGCTTCAATGACAACATGAGCGCCGATCGCAGCATTTTTACCGATTTTAGCCGTAGGGTCGATCACGGCAGTGGAATGAATCCGAACGGGCGGTTGGTAGGGCGTGTAGAATAGGTCGATCGCCTGTGCAAATGCTAAACGCGGGTCTGAAACTTCAATCCAAGCAATACCTTGCTTCGTCACCATCGACTGTAAAAGCTCATGTTTGGGCAGCAGCAACACCGTCGCTTCTGTAGTCGCAATCATCGGCACAAACTTCTCGCTGCCAATGTAGCTGATCTGTCCGGGAATCGCAGCTTCAATAGAATTGACGCCTGTGATTTCTAAATCTCCATGGCCCCAGTGAGCCGGGTTTCCAAATCGATCGACCAATTCACTAAATTTCATAGGGATACGGGATGAAATACGACGGCGTTTGCGAGGACAGCGTATCACATCCGATAGATCTAGAACAAACGATCTTTCAATGACTTCATGTGTCTCAACCAGGATGTCGGCACAATCCAAATCATTCCTGTTAGTAGCACTAGGCGTAAGTAAACAGTTGCAAACGGCAATATACCCCAAATTCCATAAAACTGTTTGCAGTAATACCAATAAGCAGGTGGATAGAGATTTGATTTGGGTGATCCTAACATTTTCCATCGTTGCATCATCGCTACAGGGCTATTAATCCAGCCAATATCCAACGGATTCATCTCACAAATTGCTATTGCATCTCCAATAACTGTTGGCACAAATCCTGCCTTCTTTGCTTGGTAGGTATACACGATATCTGCCTGACAGTGAGGAATGCGCGTTGCATTGGGATAGCCGATTGCTCGAATCAAATTACTCGAAAAGCACACTAAATTCCCACTTAAAGCATCACAAGTTTGGATGCGATCGGGGGGTGTAGAAATCAACTTAATGCCTAGCCACTGACGAAGTTGTGCTCCATAAGTTGGAATACTAAGACTTCTATTTGAATAACATTGCGCACTCGCGATCGTTTTTGGATGATTTCGACATTCTTCAACTAACCTTGGAATAGTTTGTGGATCAGGAATCGTATCGTCATTCAGCCAAATGATAAATTCAGCACTCTGTTGGATGGCAAACTCCATTCCAAGGACGATCGCTCCTGTCCACCAAAGATTTCCATCACCAGACAATATGTGAACTTGCGGATAGGTCTTTTGAATCGCATCTGCGGTTCCATCGATCGAACCGTCATCCACAACAATGACATGATAACGATCCAGACAATCCAAGTCGTCCAGTATTTGCAGGCAATTGAGCGTAATCTGCTTGCGATTATGGACAGGAATAATAATATAAACGGGTTCCTTCATAATATTTTAAAGGGTCACGAGAGATCTTGCTTGGCATTAAGATTATTTTGAAGAAAGACGGTATAATTTGCTGTCCAATCTGTGGAGAACTTCAGATGACACCTTGTCCAATCTGTCAATCGATCAGACACCTTGCTTTCAACTCAAGTGTACTCAACAAGTACGATGTTGACTACTTTTATTGTGATGAGTGTGGTTTTCTCCAGACAGAATCTCCCTATTGGTTAGAGGAAGCATATGAAAATCCGATCGCCGATGCGGATACGGGACTTCTAATGCGAAATTTTACGATCGCTAAGCAACTTTCTGTGTTGCTGTTCTTTTGCTTTGATAAAAATGGGAAATACCTTGATATGGCAGGTGGCTATGGAACATTGACGCGAATGATGCGAGATATCGGATTTGATTTCTATTGGGACGATCCATACTGTGCCAATATTCTAGCCAAGCACTTTGGGCGAACTGATACAAAGGAGACCTTCGATGGCATTACAGCTTTTGAAGTATTAGAACATATTCATAATCCTCTTCAGTTTATTCGGGATAATTTAAGCTCAACGGGCGCAAATACACTCGTTTTTTCCACAGAGTTATTTGAAAAATCTCCGCCCTCACCGGAGGATTGGTGGTATTACATCTTCCCAATTGGGCAGCACATTTCATTTTATCAATTGAGAACATTGAAAACCATTGCTAAGATTCTTGGAATGAATTTTCGATCTTATTCTGGGATTCACATCTTCTCTGATCAACCTCTCCCCTCTCCCTGGATGTATAATCTGATGCTTGGATGTCTTTCAAATCAGCTTTCTAGAGTCCCTAAGATTGTCTTGACGTCAAAGACTTCTACGGATTCCAACATGATTATTAATAAGTTTAATAAAATATTACACTAATTTATTACTCACATAGAGTGTGGTAGACCCGCTGAGTTTCACGAGCACATTTATCCCACGAGTAGTTCTGGATACATTGATAACCTAACTGAGTCAGATCACCCGATCGCTCCTGAGACAATACAACCTTTTCTAATGCGGCGACTATGCTCTCGACTTGATAGGGATCAAAATATTCAGCCGAATCGCCTAAAATTTCTGGCACTGAACCTTCTTGACTACACACAACTGGACATCCAAAACTCATCGCTTCTAGTGGTGGAATTCCAAAACCCTCGTACAATGAGGGATAAACAAATGCTGAGGCATACGTATATAGAGAAGCTAATGTCTGGTCGCTGGCTTTAACTTGAAAAACTTGGCGATCGCCCAATCCTAGTTGAATCATTAAGTCAATTTCAATCCGTGATAACGGCTGTGACCCACAAAGCACCAATTTAAACTGAGTTCTTAGAACTAAAGAGGATGCGTAAGCTTCAATTAAACGTTTAATATTTTTGTATAGCGGTCGTCGTTCTCCAACATACAGCAGATAAGGCTCAGCTATCAACCTAGGAGATGCTGTGGAAAGAGTTTTATAGGTATCTAAAGAATATCCTAAATAGACGGTAGAAACTTTATCAGGTGATACTCCTGTGAATTGGATTAGATCATGCTTTGTGGTCTCGGAAATACAGATAATATGATCGGCACGCTGGATTGCGTTGTGTTTGACTTCAATAAAATCTGAACAACCTTGCGTCATAAAATCTGGCAAAGTATGGCAGAACTTCTCATGAATCATGTCGTAGACTGTAAGAACAATCTTGCTCTTCAGTGATGCTAGTCGTTTGGGTGAGTAATAGGTTTCATGTACAATATCAGGATTGAACCTTGAGCAGTAATACTGACAGAATCGATCGTTTGCAAAAGATTTCAACCGTTCTACTCTGCGATAGAGAAACGTAGGCTTATCAATCAGGGGAATTGGAAGTCCAGCAACTAGCCCAGAGGGGCATCTTCTAAGATATTCATTAACATAAAAACCAGCCGCGACTCGAATATCATCGCGTCCATCTAGCTTAATTCGAGTTGCTACTTCATAGAGATAACGAGAAATCCCACCGTATTTAAGAGCAGAAAAAGCATGATAATCATAGCAAATCTTAATCATTTCAATTTTCAGGATGTACGACAAAAGAACTCAAGCTCTGATTTTCGTGTTTCATAATACAGATCTTGCTCTTCTGAATGAAAAATACGGATATCACAGTAAAGATGTGAATTTCGATTTGAGAAGTAGGTATAAATTTTTTGAAGTCGATCGAGGTCAATTTTTGGCAGAGTCAGCAAAAGTTTTTTAAAATTATCATAGATAATAATGCCTGCATATCCGAGTCTCTGTAGCATCCGAAAGATAGAAAGTCCATCATCACCCTGTTGGCTCAGAAAGTAGGGGTCATATTCAAAAAAGATTGCAGGTTTGCTCCTTTGAAGTATCCCTTCAGAGCCACGAATAATCTTCCCATCAAACCCATCTGTGTCAATCTTGATAAGCTTAGCATCTAAGAAGTTAGAATAAGTCGCTAACAAATCATCTAGTGTCAATATAGAAAACTGATCACCTTTAGCATAACAGGAGGTGTCTACAGTTGAGGAGAGATGTGCAGTACCTCCTGTTCCTTCTAGATGCATTGGGAGCACTTCTGTCTTGTCGCCCACATAGCTAATGGCAATTGATATGTTCTGAAACTGCGCTGTATTCTCAGCAAGAAGTTCTAAAAAAGGCTGAAAACTCTCTACACAAAGTATCGGCGAATCAATATATCCCCGTAAGATAGCAACTGAATCTCCAATATTTGCGCCAATATCAATTACTTTTAGATTATTATATTTCTGTTTCATGTATGAAGAAATTCTTCCTAAATTCGAGTAATAATATGGATGATACTTCAGAATAAACGGCAGTTCATGAGATAGATGAGCTTTAATTTCAATATTTCTAAGATTGAAATTGATTAGTGGATCACTATAATGAATAAGAAATCTTCTAATCTTCTTTAAAATTTTCGCCTGATACTAATACAAAAACTTGACCGGGGGATCGGAAGATTCGCGATCTACTACAATCTGAGCAATTTTTTGTAAAAATTTGTTCATTTCAATAAACTAAACTTGGTTTCTAGTAGAAGCGTGTGTTGAAGTAGAATGTTCCTATCTGCCTATCTTACTCGAAAATCATCTTTAAGAATCTATGTCTCTTGCTCCATGGCGATCGCCGCTTGGTAAAGCCCTTCATCTCAATCGCTCTCTGGCAAATGTTAAATATTTGCAGCTTGCGACGGTGCGGCCCGATGGCCATCCCGCCAACCGGACCGTGGTGTCACGCGGATTTCGCGAAGAAACCAATCAATTGAAATTTATTGCCGACTTTCGGAGTCAGAAGATTACGGATCTCTATGAACAGCCTTGGGGTGAAGCCTGTTGGTACTTTTCTCGGACGCGCGAACAGTTTCGGCTCCATGGAACATTGCTGTTGATTACTCACGAGACCGTTGATGAAGAATTGCAGAAGCTTCGATTGCGGACTTGGCATGACCTATCGCTGGCTGCAAAGACCCAATTTTCCTGGGCAGAACCGGGACAGCCGAGGGATTTTGACAAGGTGTTTCAGATGGAGTTGCCGAGTCCGACTGAAATCCTGAGTGATTTTTGCGTCCTGTTGTTAGACCCTATCAACGTGGATTATTTGCAGCTTCGAGGCGATCCGCAATTCCGGACAAAATTTGATCGTACGCCCGGTGGGAAGTGGGATGAGACTCCAGTGAATCCTTAACACATCCTCAAATCAATTCTTACAGCAACGATGAATTTTCGTAGAGACGACGGACGATGCCCAAAATACGATCGCCGTAGTCGGTAAGAGGCTGCCAGCGTCCACTGAGTTGGCCGACCAAGGGAGCGATGCCGCGCGTGATGAAACGGAAGCGAGGATTAACGCTTTCTTGAACGAGGGGTTCGGTGCTGGCGTAGGCTTTGAGGAGCTGAATATGTGCTCGGACCCCTAAACGGGCGTTGTCAAAAGAGGCTCCTTCCGGTCCTCCACCGGGCGTGCCCATGCCTGCGAAATTGTTTTGGCTGGGTTTGATTAGGGAGCCGAATCGGAGAAAATTGGTTTCGAGACACATCTGGGAAAAGGCGATATCGTAGTCTACGCCCTCTATAGCGGATTCTTCCCGGTAGAGCTTGCCGATTTCGGGAAAGTCTTTGATGCTTAGCTCGTTGTTAGTTTTGAGGAACATCATGAGCTGGAGTTCAGTGGTTTTGCCATGATCAATGATGCGATCGAAGGACCCAGGGCAAATCTTGAGAATGGATTTGAGTAACACAGTGCGCGTGGGCGTATCCCAATTCACCGAGACATTGAAATCACGCAGCTCGATCGCTTTGACAAACACAACGCTCCGGTACGCCAATCGACGCACGGTCGGAATAGCAGATAGATCAACACCCAAACGATCGACTAAATCAATCGGAATGTAGGCATTGCCATTGACCAAAATGCCTTGCTCACCATAGCTTTGACTGTTGAGATTAATATTGATGGCGGGATAGGTGTCGCCTATGGGTGCAGTGCCGTTGTCTTTAAGCCAGCTTTGAATTCCATCTGCAATACCCAAGGCTAAGTCGAACCGCTGGTTTTGGAGGATGAAGCGATCGTCAGGATTCGTGAGAAATCCGATTTGGAGCAGCAATGATGGCGTGACGAGCTGACGACAAAAGGCAAGATTGCCCACCCCCACCGTCGTATCCGGTTTTGAGCCTCGGTTAGGGAGCGAAGGCAGACGCTTTGTAATCCCCAACAGAAGCAAGTCCGCGTTGCGTTTGCGAGTGTCGTTTTGATTGATGTAAAAAGCTGTAGCCCCCCGCACTAGAGGATTTGGGGCAGAGTCGGCGTGAAGTTCGAGGGCGACGTCGTCGTTGCGACCTCGGATATTAATCCAGTCGAGAGTTTGCTGCATACTCAGATCGTCTGGAACCGCTAGGGCTTCAAGATTTCGCGATCGCAGTTCAGCCATCAGCAAATCCCGCAGCAAAATCATCTCGCGAGCTTCTGTCGTACCGCTGACAATGGAGCCAGGATCGATCAGGCCATTTTCTAAACCACCATGGGCAGCGGATAAAAAGATACGTCCCATAGGAATTGAGGTGCCAAATATGTGTGCTTGCCAAATGTGTGCTTATTATGACTGATGTTCCTGCGATCGGGTCATTTATCTACAGAGAGGGTCTCTAGAAGGCTAATCTGCTAAATCGGGGAAAACCGATCGAACGGCGGCGTGAATGAGTTTGCCCTCTAGAACATTCAATCCTAACGCTAAGGCCGGATCGTGATTTACGGCATCCAACCCGGCGTCAGCAAGTCTGATAACGTAAGGTAAGGTGCTGTTATTGAGCGCTTGGGTAGCAGTCCAGGGAACGGCTCCGGGCATGTTAGGGACGCCATAGTGGACGATACCGCAGTGGGTATACGTTGGGTAGGTGTGGGAGGTGGGCCGAAGGGTTTCGATGCAGCCGCCTTGATCGACTGCCACATCGATGATGACGCTGCCCGATCGCATTTCCTTGACCAGCGATTCTTTCACCAAAATTGGAGCCTTCCGTCCCGGCACGAGCACCGCACCAATCAGTAAATCCGCAGATCGGACTGCTGATTCTATGGAACCGACACTGCTGTAGAGCAACGAAACGCGGGAGCCAAATATCGATTCTAAATAAGTAAGGCGATCGACATTCACATCTAGCAGCGTAACCTGTGCTCCCAGCCCGATCGCCATTTTCGCAGCCTCAGTCCCCACCACCCCGCCGCCCAAAATCACCACCTGTCCCGGCAGCACCCCCGGCACACCGCCTAGAAGCACCCCTCGTCCCCCCTGCTGTCGCTCCAGAAACCTCGCCCCAAACTGCACTGAGAGGCGGCCTGCAATGATACTCATGGGCGAAAGAAGCGGCAATTTCCGATCGAGGGTTTCCACCGTCTCGTAAGCAATCGCCGCCGTGCCTGAGGCCATCAGCGTTTCGGTGAGTGTCCGACTAGCCGCAAGATGGAGGTAGGTGAAGAGGATTTGGTCGGTGCGAAGAAATCCGTACTCGGGTTCCAATGGCTCCTTGACTTTGACAATCAGCTTCTGTGCCCATGCCTGCGCGGCGGTAGTCACTAGGGTCGCTCCAGCGTCCTGGTATTCCTGGTCATCGAAGCCGGATCCTACTCCTGCACCTGTTTCTACCTGAACCTGATGCCCTCGATCGGCTAAAACCCTTACCGCATTGGGACTTAAGCCCACCCGAAACTCTTGATCCTTCGTCTCTGTTGGTACGCCAATCCGCATTTTTTAAAGTCCTTAGCAGTGAAGAATGGTCAAACGATCGCGTAATATAGTTAAGAAATGTAACAGTCCTAGGTCTTTATCATGGCACAACCAAAATCCGTTACGAATCCCACTGTAATCCCTAAGCTAGAAGAACCCAAGATGGGCTTCAGCACCTATGCCGAACGATTAAACGGGCGTGCGGCCATGATGGGCTTCATTGCAGCATTAGCCGTCGAGTATGTCACCCATGAAGGTGCGCTGACCTGGCTCGGTCTCATTTCTTACTAATCCGATCGGGCGATCTACAAAATTAAGACGAAGATCTATGAAAACGATCCCGATTCAGGTAAAAATAGAACATAACTATGTTGCTTGAGAGACAGAACTATGGACTTCGATTTTCGCATTGTGGCCGTCTTGTCGCCTCTGGCCCTTGCAGCGGGTTGGGCTGGATTCAATATTTTTCGTGCAGCTTTGCAGCAGCTTAGAACGTTCACCAGCAAGCAGCGATAATCCAATAAAAATAGGGTTAGACGCATGTCTAGGCCGTTTTAGACCCCGATTGGATGCAAGTCCGTTGGGGTCTTTTTAGGGTTCTTCTTCAGAGGCGGCTGATGGCGTCTTCTTACAAATATCTCGACGTTCGTCTACTCCAAGTTTGGCTGTCTTAGACAAGCGATCGAACTCTTGCTGATAGTGTGCGGCGACTTGGGGATTGGTGAGGATGAGGAGGGTTTCGTCGTTGGTGTGGTTAGCGGCACTAGTCCAGTTATGGGAACCGAGGATGACACGCGATCGATCGACAATGGCAAATTTGTGGTGCAGCAGGTCACCCGGTGGAAGCTTGGGGACGCCAACCGATTGGGCCGGGGGATTCCACGGGTTGCTATTTTTGCCTTGGCAGGGAACTGTGAGGCCCAGCATATCGAGGCTTTTGCTGTAGGGGCGCGTCATGAAGCCGGGATCGAAAAGTCCTCGAATGGCGATCGGTTTTTTCGTCAGCGGAGCTAGCTTTGCGGAGAGTTTGACATCTGAGAAGACGAATAACGCTAGGTCTATTGAGTTTTTGGCTGTGGTGAGAGTTTCGGCGATCACTCCATTGCTGCTCGTATTCCAGTCTGAGCGTTTTTCAGTCGGTGAGAAGTGGATTTGGACGATGGAGCGACCGATGGTGAAAGTTTGGGTCGAACGATCGCCCTTCTTACGCTTAAACTGTTTTTTCTCCCACATCAAATTGAATTCAGTTTGAAAGGCATTTGCAATTTCAGAACTGTTTATTTTCACAAGGTTATTCGCATTGCCGCGACTGTTCGGATTCAGGATGTCGCCGTGGATATCGGACGGGGTCCAGTTGGCCGATGTGACGATCGTTTGTTTGCCGTCAATAATCATGAATTTGTGGTGCATGAGTCCGGTGGTTCCCGATCGGTCATCGATTCGGAAAATACCCGCGCGATCGAGCACTACTAGAGCATCGCGAGTTTGAATTTCTTCCGCATCGATCGTACCGTCTTTGTTCGCATCCATAATCGCTTTATTATCGTCGTAGCGTTGTCGATCGCGTTTGGGGAGCGCTGAGATTTGGGCTGGGGTGAAGCTGCTGTAGGGTGTGGAATATTGGTTTTCTAGGATAACAGAGACTTTGACCCCGGCGCGGGCACGATCGGCGAGGGCTTGGGCGATGCGAGGAAGGCGAAATTCTTGGACGGCGATTTGGAGAGTGGTTTGGGCTGAGTTGATTCCATCAATAATGATCTGTTCGAGGTTGTCACCGGAGCGGGTGATCGGTCGATCGAGTTCCGTATATTCTGCCGCTTCGTTATGATTCATGTAGGTCTGAATCAGCGGATCTTGGGGAAGTGCGGGAATGCGATCGAGTTTGGCGGGGGCTGGAGTTGCCGCTTGACAGCCGTACAGCCCTGTGAGGAGAACGGTGAGACCAACCCGCCATCGTCCTAGCTTTAATTCGTTCAAAAAATGTTGATTCAAACGCATCGATCGTCCCCATGAGCCGTTTCGCTTAGATTGCCCTCATGGGTCAGGTCGCGCGACAATACTAAGGTTATGTAAAAAGCCCTATGCAAATTTATCTCGATTACAGCGCCACGACTCCGCCTCGCCCTGAGGTTATTGCTTTGATGCAAACGGTGATGGCCGAACAGTGGGGCAATCCATCAAGTCTCCACCATTGGGGAAATCGAAGTGCCATTGCGCTCGAACGATCGCGCGCGCAGATTGGTCGGCTGGTCAATGCACCTGCGGAAACGATCGTTTTTACCTCTGGCGGAACTGAGGCAGATAATCTGGCGCTATGCGGAATAACGCAGCAGTATGCGCAACCGCAGCATTTAATTATTTCTAGCGTGGAACATTCGGCGGTGGCGGAACCTGCGCGGCAGTTAGAACGGCAGGGTTGGCAGGTGACGCGGTTGCTCGTAGATGGCACTGGGCGCATCGATCCAATGGATTTGGAAGCGGCGATTCAGCCTAATACAGTGCTGATTTCAATCATTTGGGGACAAAGCGAAATCGGGACGGTGCAGCCGATCGCTCAGCTTGGGGCAATAGCACGAAGGCGGGGCGTGATTTTCCATACCGATGCGGTGCAAATTGCGGGACGATTAGCTATCGATGTCCAGACGCTTCCGGTGGATTTGCTGTCTATTTCGAGCCATAAAATCTATGGGCCACAGGGAGCGGG
>JAYVVL010000093.1:0-5773 GCA_043787035.1 Synechococcales cyanobacterium | reverse complement strand
TTCGGGTCGGCTGTGACCATATTCGAGATGGCATGATCAATTTCAATATCGCCAGACAGCAGCTATTGCAAGCCATTCAGTTTTTGTCCTGTACTTAGGATTTTTATACGTATTTATGTAGTGAGATTGGGATTGCAGACTGTCGAGGGGTTCCGTTGAATCGAGCGTTGGGGAATTTGCGAATTTTGCTAATGTTGGATGAGGCGGATGTGATGAGTTGGGAGGGCTTTACGAATCCAGTACGAAAGCAGTTGCGAGGGCTAGCCAATTGTGGGCAGTCGTCGCCGTTAAAGTTGGTGGTGACGGCGCGGGAGCCGTTGGATCAGGTGTTTTTAGATAGTGGTAATGTGTCGCCGTTTGAAAATATTTGTCTTCAGGAGATGATGGAGGCCTGGGA
This sequence comes from Synechococcales cyanobacterium, assembly GCA_043787035.1. Classification (GTDB taxonomy): domain Bacteria; phylum Cyanobacteriota; class Cyanobacteriia; order Leptolyngbyales; family Leptolyngbyaceae; genus JAAFJU01. The sequence goes on along the minus strand of JAYVVL010000093.1, from coordinate 5,376 downwards.
TGAACAGATGATTCGATTGTTTGTCGCGAGTCGCTTGGGGAATGGTCCGGTGCAGTTTTCGGGGGGAGAGATCGATCGCATGATGCAAGAGACTGGCGGCAATCCGGGGAAGGTTATGCGGGCTTGTTTTGAGTTGTATCGACAATGGAAAAATTAGGGTTTTAAAATCAGAAATGAATGTAACCAATCTAGGCGAACCGCCCCCCAGCCCCCAATTCTGGGGGAGCCGATGATGAGATCTTTGGTAGAGTAGAGAGTATGGAACGCGAAACGCCTTTGCCTGTTATTTTTTATTGCACGGCATCTGGAAGGGAGCCTGTTCGGGAATGGTTGAAGTCATTGTCGTCAGAGGAGCGTAAAATTATTGGTGAGGATATCAAAACGGTGCAATTTGGGTTTCCACTGGGAATGCCACTGGTGCGAAAGCTCAAGCCGAAACTCTGGGAAGTTCGATCGATGTTGCCCGATCGGATTGCACGGGTTTTGTTCACGATTTATGATGATTGAATTGTGCTTCTACATGGGTTTGTCAAAAAATTGCAGAAAACACCCGTTGATGATTTGGCGTTGGCAATGAAGCGATTAGTCACTTTGGAAGAGGGTTAAAATGAGTCAGCATTTAGGCAGTAATTTTGATGATTTTTTGGAAGAGGAAGGTTGTTTGGCCCAGACAGAGGCGATCGCTTGGACAAGGGTGATTACGTTTCAGATTACGCAGTTGATGGCGGAACAAAATCTATCGAGAACAGCAATGGCGGAGAGGATGTGCATGAGTCCTACAACGATCGAAGCCTTGCTAGATATGCAAAATGGATCAACGACGGTGCAAATGTTGGAACAGGCGGCGTTGGTGCTAGGGAAACGATTGCGGATTGAGCTGGTGTGATGATTACGGTTCGGCTCCCCCAGAATTGGGAGCCGGGGGCGGTTCGCCAGTGGATGCAAACAAGAGGGAAAGTCGGGATGAACAATGAGACGAAAACCAGTGGCGTTCCAAAGCTGAACTTGGCACCGAGGTTAACTCGTCCCTTGTCGTTGTGGAATCCGTTGGATTATTTTCGGTTGTTGTATTGGGTGTTTTATTTTCCGCAGGCGATTCGGTGGTATGTGGAAGTCTTTGGGCGGGATGAAGAAGACTTTAGTGAAGTGAGGGGATGGCAGAAGAAGCTGCAATGGTTTCAAGAGAGTCCCATCCAGAGCCAATTGTGGTTGCAGGGTCTGATTGTACAAGTCATCGCGCCAATTGTTATTTGCTACTTGTGTGAGCAGCTTGGGCTAGTCGTTAGTTGGGGAGGCGTGGCATTCGGCAGCTCATATGGTTTATCAATTAGCTTGGCAAGTCTTCGTCCTGACCTGTGGTTGTGGGGTTTACGTCCTGGCACTCGTCGATTTTGGCAGCAGCAATGGCATCTTCCAAGGATGACGATCCTGCCCCAATTACAGCTTTCTCAAACTCTTAAGCAATGGCTTCAGAATGACTGGGTTGCAGGATTAGAAGTGATTGATCAACTGCAACGTTATACTGTTCAGTTCATTCCCGCGATTCAATCCATTAATTTTGTGCTTTCACGAACACAACCAGAGAAATTGATTTCCCACGTCGCCCAGCTTGCGCAGTCTCCATACGATTGGAAACTGGTTAAATATTCTTCGGCATCCATCAATGATGAATTAAAACAAGAATTCATTAATGAACTCTTCATTTTACCAAAGTTTTTAAAGCGCAAATTCTTAAAAAATGTCAATTCAAATACCCGACTAGACACCCCCGCTAGAGCAACTTCAGCAGGCTTCTGGTATCTCCGACAAAGATCTCCCCTAAAAGCAGAACAGGCATTTGAAGTCGTCAAAACCTTACCTTACGGCGAGGAAATGCGATCGCCAATACCAACCAAAAACTAATCATCATCCTCGACGAATTTGAAACACTAGAAACCCTAATCTCTAACGGTAAAATCAGCCCTGACTTCCTCGCCTACCTGCGCGGACTCATCCAGCTCTCCCCCACGATCGCCTTTGCCTTCGCCGGACTCCACACCCTAGAAGAAATGACCGCCGACTACTTCGCCCCCTTCTTCGCCAGCATCCTCCCTGTCCGCGTCGGCTTCCTCGATCGCAGCGCCACCCGCCAACTCCTCGCCAACCCTGATCCTGACTACCTTCTAGACTTCGCCCCAGAACTTCTCGACGAAGCCCACGCCCTCACCAACGGACAACCCTACCTGATCCAGCTAATAGGCTTCCACCTCACCCGCCACTACAACACCCAAGTCTTCGAGCAAAGCCGATCGCGCAACGCAAAATTCACCCTCGAAGACCTCACCACCATCCTAGGCAACCCCGACTTCTACAGTTCCGGACGCTACTACTTCACCGGAGTCTGGAACCAAGCCGCCGAACAACACCCCCAACAACAACCCATCCTCGTCCACCTCGCCCACCACCCAAACCAAACCCCCACCCAAATCTCCCAAATCTTAGACCTAGACCTCAAGCTCACCCAAATCGCCCTCAACACCCTAAAACGCCACGATGTCGCCCATCACTCCAAGGACGATCGCTGGGAAATCTCGATCGAACTCTTTCGCCGCTGGATCATCCGCCAAGAGCCTCGAAATACCTGATGGATGGGTTGGATAATGCTGAAGCTGAGGTTTAGAACCCTTGAAGGCTTGCTGTTTCAGAAGTGTACAATGAATGAGTATGAGCCTGTGCAGTGATGTTTCTTGGTGAATCGTAATGACAACCCTATTTCAAATTCAACCCCCCCAAGAGACTTGGCCGCTTGAGACTTGGCATCCTGCTTCTTGGGACACGTTTGTCAAGATTGCGGATGATGAAGCTTCGGCGAAATTAAAAAGCTACTACTACGATGGAAGGATGCGGTTTGAACCCATGTCTACAGGATCTGATCATTCTAATGACAATACGTTGATTCTGTTTGCACTATCGTTTTTTGCAGCGTGTCAAGGGCTTCCGCTGACGACTAAAGATGGATGTTCTTATCGGAAGACGGGTTTTGATGAATTTCAACCTGATGTTTCTTGCTACGTGGGGGAGACGGCAGATGCGATTCCTTGGGGGACGCGGGTGGTGAATTTGGATGAGTATCCGCTGCCGAGTTTAGTGATTGAGGTGTCGGATACGTCGCTGCTCGATGATTTAGGGATGAAACGGTTGCAGTATGAGGATTTGGGTATTCCGGAATATTGGATTGTGAATGTGAAGGCGATGCAGATTGTGGCGTTTTCGATCGCCGCTGATGGAAGTACCCGACGGATTCAGGAGTCGTTAGTTTTACCAGGGTTACGATTAGAGGTGTTAGCGCAAGCACTTCAGCGAAGTCGCCAGGAAAACCAATCGAAGACAACGGCTTGGTTAATGCAGCAGTTCCAGACGAGTAATCTAGCGGAAGAAAAATAAGGTCTTGAACTGATATCGCGACGACTCTATTCCAATCCCTTGCCATAGTGATTTGAGCAACGATGCATCTGGATAGGAAGCGCATCCCAATCGTGCTATAACCACTTGGATAATCACGGTATTGAAGTGTGGTGGAAATCGGAACTGCTCTTGAGCATGGTCTAAAAAGAAGGTTTTATAATAGGTTCCCAGACTATGTTCAAGGTTAGAAATATCCTGCAACAACGCTTCAATCTCGTCTAGTCGATCGCTATGTAAATCTAAAATTAATTCAGCCGCCTGACTAAAATGTAATCCTTCATCTTTCACTAAATGACGACCAACGTTTTGAATCTCTGGTCCAAAGTGACAATAGTATTCTCGTAAATCCCGACGATAAGAATACACAGAACCTATTTCATCAAACATCATCGTCACGAGAATTGTAAACTCGTCTACCAAAACTCGATCGATCGGTTGAATCTCATGAACCCTCGCCGCGAACAACCGATCCATTTCCAGGAAGCTAACCCCCGAAATGCAGTGATAAGTCCGTCGCAATGCCTCGTAATGTTTCAACTCATCCCCAAGCCATCCTTTAAGCATCGTGACAAAAGGACCTGAAAACTCGGTCTTACGAAGCATCAAATAATCATAAAGAACCTGCGCATCTCCTTCAGAGAAGGTATCTCGACTTAACAATGTACAGAAATTATTAACCAGTCCTTTTGGTGCAGATTTAAAATAGTGGGGCAAAATCTGATGCTCGATCGGGAGCACCCCGTCTAATCTCCACTGATTGTTTCTATAGTCGCTTTTATGGGTACTTTTATTGTGTGTATTAATCATAATCAGAAATAATATGAGGGATAATTAAGCAATGGCGGCCTGTAATCTTAGACCGATCGCCTCGAATAATAAGACCCGCCGCCCCACCATCAATCACCCAACTCCCAATCACGTAGTGATAGCCATAGGCTTGGGGAAGCTCGATATACTCCTGAAGAATACAGCCTTCATCTCCATAGCCCAAGCTTTCTCGGCGCTCCATAGACCCGCCGCTGGTTTCTATTGAAATTCCCACGCCTTCAAATCCGAGCATTGGCTTCTTTACATGGCTACCGAATAACAACGTCGTCGCTTCTGACGAAAGATCGGTGTCAAAATAAGTTTCTAATAAGTACTCATGGTAGATGGAGTTTTTGAACTGTTGCCAAATAAAGGCCATGGCTCCTTTGTTTGAAAGAACCTGTTTCCAGAGGGGTTCTAAGACTAGGGTATCTCCCCGATCGAGTTGCTGAACAAATGGTCGAATCGTGTCATTGTTTGCCATGTCATTTTGCAGATCGCTCCAATCGTACATTTTCCAAAGGACTCGAATTCGATCGTTGCGGTGATCGACAAAATACCCCGCCTCATCCATCCCAAGTCCCGGCTGAATTTCGACTCCCCACTCGTCTTGAGAACTCCGCAAATTAACCAGTTGGACATGAATCTCGGGATCAACTTCGTCATGCAAAATCTGGATTAACTGCATGGCCATTTCTGAATCTTCGCTCAAGTTCTCATCTACTAAAAATGAAATCCCGGTTTGTCTCAAATCATAGGCGGTTGCAATCTGTCGCCATTGTGCAGCGATGCCTTCCCAAAACTCATTAAACTGGCTGGCATCCTGAGGCAATGGATAAAGACCACCCTGATGATGTGCCATATAGTCCACAAACCAATTCCACTGGTAAACCGTTTCAGCCCCCAACAACGGCGTTTCTCCATTGATTTCTAAAAGTTTAATTTGTCCAGTTTCCGTAACCGCCAAATCAAATCGACTACAGAGCGACAAATTTCTATGCGGATCTTCATTGTCCCAACTCTCCCGAATCGCCTTCCAATAGGGTTTGGCAATCTTAAGAGTCTGCAACCGATCGTCCACTGCCCCGATCGTCTCCTCCGTAAAAAACCAATCCAAAAACTCTA
>JAYVVL010000092.1:0-37603 GCA_043787035.1 Synechococcales cyanobacterium | reverse complement strand
CTGAAGCGATCGATCGGATTACAGCGGCACTGCGATCGGGCGGACGGTTGTTTTACATCGGGGCCGGGACGTCTGGGCGTTTGGGTGTCCTGGACGCGTCTGAATGCCCTCCCACCTTCTGTACGCCCCCCGAAATGGTACAGGGCATCATCGCAGGGGGTGCGGCGGCATTGGTCAAAAGCTCAGAAGGATTAGAAGACAGCCGTGAAGGCGGAGCTAAGGCGATAGACGAGTATGGAATTACGGCGGCAGATGTGCTGGTGGGCATCGCAGCGGGGGGCACGACGCCTTACGTTCATGGAGCCTTGGCCGAAGTTCGAAAACGGGGCGCTGTCGGGATTTTTATGGCCTGCGTGCCGAAGGATCAGGTTAGCATTGAGGTAGATGTAGACATTCGGTTGCCTGTGGGTCCAGAGATTTTGGCAGGTTCGACGCGGCTCAAATCCGGCACGGTGACCAAAATGGCGTTGAATATTTTGTCAACGGGTGCCATGGTTCGGTTGGGTAAGGTTTATGGCAACCGGATGATCGATGTGGCTGTGACGAATATTAAGCTGCACGATCGCGCTTTGCGGATCCTAATGGATTTGACGAGCCTCAGCCGCGAGGCATCGGATGCGTTGCTGACCCAAAGTGGCCAATCGGTGAAACTGGCGCTTGCAATGTACTGGACGGGCCAAGATTTGGATTCATGCGATCGACTTTTGCTAGAACACGGGGGAAATTTGCGATCGGCGATTGAGGCGTGATGGGTTCCCAATAAAGAAATACCGGAAGGCCCCCGGCCCCCAATTCTGGGGGAGAAAGAGATCCCGAAGCCCCCAGAATTGAGGGCCTCCGGTTCTTTCACTGAGAATCACCTAAGTTTTTATGTCCCAGCGAATAGGGCAATAATTTTGCAATATTTCGAGCATCGTCAATGCCGCGATGGTGCGTTCCTACGAGGGGAAGGTGTGCCATTTCTAACGCCTGACTCATGCCATAGGTTCCCGGTAGATTTTGCGATCGCGCAAACATGGTTTTTAAGTTTAGGCAGGTGACGTCGATTGGGCTGGGCACTTGGTGAAACTTACAGTCTTGCCGAATCTGCCGCCGATCGAAATCTCCCCACGCACAAAACACCCATTCAGGATAATCCTGTATCCAAGTGTGGAAGGCCGTAATCGCATCGGAATAGGTCGGCGCTACGTCTACGTAGGTTTGCTCGATCGTCGTGAGTTCTGTACAAAATGAGGTCAGCGTTGGAAATCTCACTGGGCGTACAAAGGTTTGAAATTCGCTGATGGCGTCCAAGTTTCGATCGACCATGACTGCACCGATTTCAATGATTTCGCGCTTTGAACTTGGAATGCTATTGCGATCGCAGCAAGTGGCTTCGAGATCAACGACTAGATGATAGCTACAGAGTGGATAGGTCATGGGCAATTATTAAAATCAATAGTTATCAAACTGAATGGCCGATCGGCAGAAAAATCTCACCCTCGGTAATGTAAACCGTGATGATTTGATAATTCATAATAGGTTCTTGATGCAACGGTTTTCCAGTCCCTGAGTTCATGGCATAGGCCGGATAATTGCTTAAACTCACACTCACCCGAAGCCGATTTCCCATGAGGACTTGAGTACTGGTCGGTTGCAACTGAATCCTGCACACGCGATCGACTTTTGTATCGATCACCTTCTTAACCCCTTGACAAATATTTAAAACTTTTCCATCGGGAAAAACTTTGGAAAGCACAACGTGAAGATCAACGCTAACGGAATCAGTTTTGAAACAAAGCTGAATCTGGACTGAACCTTGAATCAGCAATGCCTCAGAGAGCGGCTCGGTGGTGTAAGTGAGAACGTCTGCGCGATCGTCAAGGTGTGAACGATCGAACACCCCCGCAGGAGAAGCCGCATGACCCCCGAGAGACGACACCGGACGCCAAGGGTCATGAACCATAACATCCGGAACCGTAGGCGATAAAGGCGAATTCTGTTTCAGCAACCGTCCATCTCGCACGGACGTCAGTCCGGTGGTTTCCAATTGCCAAGACTGATGAGCCAAATCCTCAAACCGATCGCCACTGACCCACCGATTGCTTCCCATTTCAAACCACGTTGCAGCCGGACCCAAGATCCCCTCGCCCTTAAGCCAATAATCAAACCATCGCACCTGTGCCCGATCGCAGTCACTCACAGCATCGGGTCCAAAGTCGATCGATCCTGCCCTGCGTCCCCACGGTAAATGCGCCCATGGGCCGATGATCAAATGCTGTGGAGCTTCGTTGGGATAGCGATCGTAAAGCTTGAGGGTGCCAGTGAGATAGGGGTCAAACCATCCTCCAATGTGTAGCATTGGGGGAACGCCATAACTATTCTCAGTCTCTTCCAAATCCATCTGTGGATAGAACCAATACTCATCCCAGACCTCTCGCCCGATCCAATCGTGATAAAACGAATCCGGTGCGAAGGTGGTTAGCACGTCAGGATAGGCGGGAATCTCGCCGGACAGAGGTAATTGTTTGGCGGCTTGGCTTAGGGCTAAAAAGGCGGGATGGTCCTGGCCCAGACGCGCCCCTTCAGCGGCAATTTGCAGCGCCCAGCTCAAGTTTGACTGTAACCGGAAGACGCCGCCTTCGTAAGCCCAGTCTTCATACAAGTCGTGGGCAAGCATGGCTGGGCATAGGGCTTTTAGGGCGGGTGGACGGTGCATCATTGCGTAAATTTGCGTCATCCCCTGGTATGAAAAACCATACATTCCGACGTTGCCGTTGCTGTGGGGCAAGTTTGCCGCCCACATGACCGAATCGTATCCATCTTCAATCTCAGATTCAAACAATTTAAAGGTGCCGCCTGAGGTGCCTCGGCCCCGCACGTCTTGAATAACAACGATGTACCCCTGCAATGCATACCAGCTTGGATGGGCATACACGACGGTAGACGCGATCGCCCTTCCATAGGGCTGACGCATCAGCAACACGGGATAATCACCCTCTAAAACCGCTGGATAGTAGACATCTGCATCAAGCCGGATGCCATCTCGGGTGAGCATCTCTTGGGTTTCGGGCTGAATCATAGCTAATCTAAACTCCAGTGCGGATTCGTCAAGCTCGTCAGAATATGATCTTCCCACACGCCATTGATTAACAAATAATCTTTTGCCTCCCCTTCAGTCCGAAACCCGAGCCGTTTTAAAACATTTCCGCTGCGTTGATTGCGAGGCATGTAATTGGCTTGAATGCGGTGACACTGCATCTGTGCAAAAACGTAGCGAATGGATTCCTCTAAAGCTTCCTGCATCAGTCCTTGCCCTTGATAGTCCTGGGTTAGCCCGTAGCCGAGGTGACAGCAGTAAAAGGGATAATACACAAAATTTGTAAAATTTGCCGTTCCAATAATGGTTTTGGGACTAGTTTTTTCAAACAAAAAGAGCCGCAAAGATTGTCCGCTTTGAAACTGCTGAAAACTTCGAGCGACTTGATCGCGCCAATACTGCTTCGTCTGAAACCCGGTGGGTTGAATCGGTTCAAAGGGCGCTAAAAACTCCTGACTTTCGTTGAGATAGCTCAAAATTGCCGGAATATCTTCCTGCATCGCTAACCGAAGTATTAATCGCGAAGTCCTCAGCGCCACCGTCATCGTGCTTTATACCGCTTGCTATACGGCCATCATAGGCGTTTCGATCGCCCCGTCACCGAGATCGATCGGCTGCCACACCTGTCCATCCATGGCCATCTGCTCAATCAAGCTCGCTAGTCGCAATGCCTTTAGTGCTTGCTCACCGCCAACCGACGGCGGCAGTCCACCTCGTACACAGGCCATAAAATGCTCTAGTTCTGCATGGAGCGGCTCCACCCGTCCGATCGCGACTTTTTCGATGATGCCATCTTGATGGTAGAAATTGGGCATCCCGAAGCTCACGGCGTTGTTAATCGCAATGCCGCTGCCGCTGTGGGTGTTGGCGCTTTGGCGATGGATCTGGATTTCGTTGTTGAGGAAGTCGGCTTCGGTCAACGATCGCTTGGTGTGGGCGGAAATGCGCCGGATTTTGCGATGGGTGATTTTGCTGGCGGTCAGGGTTGCCACAATGCCGTTGGCAAATCCTAAGGTCGCCGTTACGTAGTCGAGATACTGAGAGGTCTGGCTCGCACGGCTTCCACTGGCGGTCAGATGAACTACGGGGGACTTAGCGAGTTCTAACACCAAATCGATATCGTGAATCATCAGGTCTAACACCACCGAAACATCGTTGGCCCGATCGCAGTAAGGACTCATGCGATGGGCTTCGAGGGCAATAATTTCCTCGGTCTTCATCACGTTGCTAAGTTCTTGGAACACCGGGTTAAAGCGCTCAATATGGCCGACTTGCAGAATACAGCCTTCAGTCGCAGCGGCATTGACCAGGGATTCGGCTTCAGAAATGGTGGCAGCGATCGGTTTTTCGATCAACACATGAACACCCGCCTTCAGCGCCGCTAGTCCCACCGCATGGTGAAACCGCGTCGGAACGGCAATACAGACGGCGTCTGCGTGGAGCAGCAACTCATGATAATCTTCAAAAAATCGGGTCTGATACCGACTAGCGGTCTCTATCCCGCAATCGAGATTGACATCAGACACGCCGATCAGCTTGACGTCTTTCATCAAGCTCAGTACCCGGACATGGTGCTGTCCCATATTGCCGATGCCGATCACACCGACCCGGATGGGTTCGAGTTGATGTCGATGCAATGAAAAACTAGAAACCGACTCAGGTCGCTTGGTCACGTTTGTTACTCCTCTACCACCACAAAATAATAATTCGTAGGTCATTAAATCAGAACAGAGAGTTGTGCTCTAATGCGTTCTGAATATTTGAATCTATCGAACTCCTCAAACTTTCCCAGAATGGTATCACAGTCATTCTCTTTCAAGATGAATCCAGCGTAACCAACAATGTTCCCGCCCCTCGATCATTGGAGTATTTGCGTTGAAAGGGTCTTAAATCCAGGTATGAACCCCTGCAAACCACCGGACAAAACATGCATTTCTTGTAGAGATTGAGGTAGAAAGATAACCTCGATCGAGACTGAAATCTTGATCGAGGTTATCTTTTGAGCCGCTATATTGAAGGGTTGACTAAGCCATTAGGACGATGCAATAGTCATATTCACCATTGCGATCGCTATCCTACTAATACTTGTGCCGCTGTGAGTTCCCATTTGGGGAAGGTGGGAGAGACGATTGCATCATTCCCTTGGTAAGTTGCGAACTGATCCGCTTCATCAGTCAGGGTGCCGAGACCCATTCCCGTTTTGGGTCAATCTGCCACAGTTCACCCATTCCCCGATAGACTTCTAGGGCCGCTGCCAAATCTTTTGAATGGATGACTAGATCAAGGTCACGAGCGGTAGCATAACGGCCATGTACGTCCATCATGACCTTGATGCCAATTCGGTTGTGGGGTACAGCTTCTAAAAGGGTCTAGATGAGAAATATCACAATCTTGATACGGATCGTGGCCTTAGTTCCCATATCCACTAGCACCCCTGACTGGGTTTTGTCACTTAACAAATTATTTGTCGTCTTAACAAATTATTGTCGTCGTACTCAAAAAGCCTGAAAATCAATCAGGGAGAGCATTCTGACACTAAGGATAGTGCGCTGATTCGGCGAAGGCATTTAACAGATTAGGTGTCGCATCCTAGAAAATTCACAGATTGCGTGTCGTCTTTTACATTGCGCAGGTAATTTGTACTGAATTTAGTTTAACAGATTGGCTGTCGTGATTTCTTAGTTTACAATGAGCCTATCTTTAGAACGTATGTATCTATGGACTTAGGTATCTCCCATGTTGAATCAGCAGCCAACAGATCCGGTAGCACCGGAGAGTAATGAAATAATTGCCACGCTTTCAGCCAATGCGAAATTTCGGCTAGAAGTGCTACAGACGCTGGTTGTTCCGGGCAATCGGACAACCTATGGAGAACGATTGCGAGAAGCAGCCCAAAAACTTGGGAAATCGATCCGGACTGTGCAGCGGATGGTCAAGGACTGGGAACGAAATGGCTTGTCAGCCTTGGAAGGTGGTGCAAGAGCGGATAAAGGGCAACCACGCATTGGGCAAGAGTGGCAAGATTTCATTATCAAGACCTACCAGAGTGGCACTAAAGACAGCAAGCGTATTACTCCGGCACAGGTGGCGGTTCGGGTTAAGGTACGGGCACAGCAATTGGGCGTAGAGAAATATCCCAGCCACATGACGGTTTATCGGATTCTGGAGCCGCTGATCGCGAAAAAGGAGCAGCAGAATAATAAGCGAAGTATTGGCTGGCGAGGCTCGCGGCTTTCGCTCTCAACCAGGGCAGGACAGGATTTAGCAATTGAGTATAGCAATCATGTTTGGCAATGTGACCACACTCGTGCGGACGTTTTGCTGGTTGACCAGCATGGGGAAATGTTGGGACGGCCTTGGCTGACGACGGTAATCGATACCTATTCCCGGTGCATTGTTGGGATTAATTTGGGGTTTGATGCACCCAGTTCTCAGCTTGTGGCGTTGGCCTTGCGTCATGCAATGTTGCCGAAACGCTATGGGAGCGAATATGGGCTGAATTGTGAGTGGGGAACCTCCGGGAAGCCGGAGCATTTCTTTACGGATGGTGGCAAGGATTTTCGATCGGATCATATTCAGCAAGTCTCAATGCAGATTGGGTTTGTTTGCCACTTGCGCGATCGGCCTTCGGAAGGAGGCGTAGTTGAGCGGCCATTTGGCACGTTGAATACTGAGTTTTTCTCACACTTGCCTGGATATACGGGGTCAAATGTCCAAGATCGGCCAGAGGAAGCGGAGAAATCAGCTTGTTTGACCCTGAGAGAACTGGAGCAGCAACTGGTTCGGTACTTGGTGGATAACTATAACCAGCGGCTGGATGCCCGGATGAAGGATCAAACGCGCTTTCAACGGTGGGAGGCGGGGTTAATTGCTAATCCCGATATTTTTACGGAGCGGGAATTGGATATTTGCCTGATGAAGCAAACCCGACGGACGGTTTACCGAGAGGGCTATCTACGCTTTGAGAATTTGACCTATCGGGGAGAGAATCTGGCTGGCTATGCTGGTGAAACAGTGGTGCTGCGGTTTGACCCACGGGATATTACGACGATTTATGTTTACCGGACTGAGGGGGAGAAGGAGGTCTTTCTTACCAATGCTCATGCTCAGGATTTGGAAACTGAGACGATCGCGCTTGATGAAGCGAAAGCCAGTAGCCGCAGGGTGCGGGAGGCGGGAAAAACCATTAGCAATCGATCGATTCTAGAGGAGGTGCGCGATCGGGATGTATTTGTCGAGAAGAAGCAGAAGGGTCGGAAGGCAAGGCAAAAAGCAGAACAGGAACGCTTGCCCAGTCGGCCTCAACCGCAGTCGGTAGAAATTGCGGCGGTTGAACCGGACGAAATCGTCGAAAAGACTGGGGTGGATGAATCCTGGGTAATGCCAGAGGTTATGGATTATGACCAACTACATGATGATTTTGGGTGGTAAGGTATGACGACAGTTCAAGCAGCACAGACCGTTGCGGATCACTTGGGGCCAGTGGCATTGGCCAGTGAGAAGGTTCAAGCCGAGATAGCTCGGTTAAACCGCAAGAGTTTTGTCGAATTGGCTCAAGTGCAAAGCCTGCATGGTTGGCTGGAAAGTAAACGGCAGTCGAAGCAATGCTGTCGTGTCGTGGGGGAATCACGGACGGGGAAAACCTTGGCTTGTGATGCTTATCGGCTACGCCATAGGCCGAGCCAACAACCAGGAAAGCCGCCGATCGTACCCGTGATTTACATTCAAGTGCCGCAGGAATGTGGATCGAAGGAACTGTTCCAAATCATCATCGAGCATCTTAAGTATCAGATGGTGAAGGGGACGGTGGCAGAAATTCGGGAACGGACAATGCGAGCGCTGAAGGGTTGTGGGGTAGAGATGCTGATCATTGATGAGGCCGATCGGTTGAAGCCCAAGACTTTTGCGGATGTGCGGGATATTTTTGACAAACTGGAGATTGCGGTGGTGCTGGTGGGTACCGATCGGCTGGATGTGGTGGTGAAGCGGGATGAGCAGGTTTACAACCGTTTTCGGGCCTGTCATCGGTTTGGGAAGTTGGCGGGGGAGGAGTTTCAACGGACGATCGAGGTGTGGGAAAAGCAGGTGCTGAAGTTACCTGTGGCCTCGAATTTGACGAGTAAGTCGATGATGAAGGTGATTGGAGAGGCGACGGCAGGGTATATCGGGTTGATGGATATGATTTTGCGGGAGGCGGCGATTCGATCGTTGAAGAAGGGATTGCCGAAGATTGATTTGGAGACGCTGAAGGAAGTGGCGGCGGAGTATCGATGATGGACGATCTAGAGATTCAGCCTTGGTTTTTCCAAGTGGAACCTTATGAGGGGGAGAGTATTAGCCATTTTTTGGGGCGGTTTCGGCGGGCAAATGAGCTAACTCCGGGTGGGTTGGGGCAGATGGCGGGGTTGGGGGCGGCGATCGGGCGGTGGGAGAAGTTTCGGTTTAATCCTCGTCCGACGGGGGAGCAGTTGGAGAAACTGGCGGTGGTGGTTGGGGTGCCGACGGAGCGGCTATGGCAGATGTTGCCGGGGGATGGGGTGGGGATGAAGATGGAGCCGATTCGGTTGTGTGGGGCTTGCTATGGGGAGGTAGCTTGTCATCGGATTGAGTGGCAGCTTAAGGAGACAAGTGGGTGCGATCGCCACCAATTGCGGTTGCTATCGGAATGCCCTACTTGTGGAGCAAGGTTTTCAGTTCCAGCTTCGTGGGTTGAGGGTAATTGTAAGCGGTGCTTTACTCCTTTTTCAGCAATGGCTATGCATCAGAAATCGATTGCTTGACCTTGAAGTTTTAGGCTCCCCTAGACTTACCCGCAGTCAATGTGAGGGAAGCGGGCATTGATTTCAGCGTTGTTTAATTATCGTCTTGAATCAAAACCCATCTGGACTGTTGGCGTGTTCCTTCATTGCAAATTCTCTTCCCAGATAGAGATGTTAAGAGGTTGTGAATCTTGGTCAGCTTCTGGTCTTCGCTCAAAACTTCTGGCAGTTTGTTTAGCAACAGCCGATTAATATCTTCGCGGGAGACGGGCTGGTACTGGCGGATGAGTTGCAAGATCAAGTCGCGATAATACTGACTATCAAAACCCCGATCGCGAATATGCTCGGCTTTTTCCAGTGACAGCCGCGATCGCAGCAGCCACGACTAGGTTAGGGTAGCGCCCTTCTACTAGCTTCATTGCCTTCAGGCGTTTGTTCTCATCGGTAATTGGTTGCCGTTGCCCTGCTCGATCTGCGGGTCAAAGCTGGTGCCCTACTACGGCATGGCTACCATCTTGAATGCCAAAGACCAGGTAGGCGCGGGGTTTGCCCAAGATACAGGCGGAATTTGCTAAAGCAGACAGATACTCACCCAGCACCTGCGGCTCGAAGCGATTGGCTTTGAATTCTAGCCACTCGGTTTCGTGGGGTTCGGCGCGGAGCCGATCGAGCAGGACGGTGAGTTCCTGAGTGTTCATAGGCTGGCGGCTTCTGGGATCAGGCGCTGTCCGGTGACGCATTCGTGAATGAGCGCGGCGCAGTACTCGGTTACAAGGGTTAGTTGGCGATCGCCTTAGCATCCCCACCGTTTTCGTTAACGCTTTGAACGGGGAATAATTTTCACCAATGCCAATCACCAGAGCGTAACGAGCCATCCGCAAGCACTGTAGTTTGATAATTCTCTACTAAGATATCTCAAATCCAGGAACCGCTAGTCTGCTGCTATTCCAACACTTCAGCGATTTCATGCGTGATTAATCACGCAGGCGTGATTCGGATATACGCAATGCGCGTATTTGCGTGATTAAGGAACTGTGTAAAAAGCGCCCTTACTCTTGCCGTGCAGGATGAGTTTGCTTTCGGCTGTTAGTTGACGTAGCAAATGTCCTGCCTGATCTTCGCTAAGGCGGCAAAGATTCATCACGTCCTTTCTGGTTATTTTGCCGTGCTTTTGGGTGTACTGAATCACCATTTGCTCTTGCTGAATGCGATCGAAACCTGCTTGACGGATATAATCGGCGCTTTGACCCAGCGTTCGATAGATTTCGGCACTGAGAGTGTAGGTTCGCCCTTTTTTTATACCGTGAGGTTCAATCAATCCTGCTTCTACCAGTCTTTCGAGGACGGAGCGGGCGATCGACTCATTTTTCTGAATCGCATGGGCAACGGTTGCAACATCAATTCGCCGCTCTCTGCGAAGCTGAGAGAGAACTATCAACGCATCTAAAGAGACGGGGATGGCTGTGCGGGCTTCCTCTTCTACGATCATTCTGAGGAAAGGAATATCTGCTTCGGTACAGCTAAGTGTTACTTTGACGGTTGAAGCATCGCTGCTGGTGTAATCTGGCTCGGGTCGTCCATAGCGTAGTAACCCCTGGAAGATCAGGTCTACGCCTCTTCCAGTTCGTTCAGCTAGCCCAATACGCTTGATTGCATCTGCGAGGATGGGATTTCGAGGCTTGGGTTCAACGACAAGCAGGTTTTCTAGGGTTACGCCTTCGACGAATCCGCCGGGGTTACTGATAGAAAGGTTATCGTCCTGTAGACGCACGTACACCGTTCCAAGCATGGAGTAGTCCCGATGAATAAAGGCATTAACCAATGCTTCGCGAAATGCTCTGCGATCGAATGTGGGAACGGGAATGCGAAAAAGCCCCCACTGCACTTCATCTTCTTCGACCCGCGCTTCAAACTGCTCCATAATCCGCTCGAAGGTTTTTAGAAGTGGAGCCTTGTAAAAATCATTGACGCGAACTTGGGTTCCATCCAACACCTGAAAGGCTGCTTCATGGGTAGGCATGTGATCTCGGAGTGAGCTTTCACGCCCAAGCAGCAGTAGACCCGCTACAGTGGGAATTTTTTGCCCTTCGACGGTGCGAAGTAAGCCGAGCGCACCATCCAGTTCTTCATCGGTTAAGCCCAAAAGTAACGAATCTCCACCGTAGCGTTGAATCATCTGGCGGAGCCGTTCTCGCTCTAGGGGATCAAAGTCAGCTTGTGTCGCACCTGCAACTGGCAGAGAGGAATGGTCAAGCAGCCCCAAGTCAGATTGGCGGCTGGCGAATTCATGAGGATAAAAGGGGACACACTGAGGCGTACCATCGACTTTAAGCCTTCGCCGTTGTAGCAATCCATCTGAAGTTGCCACCAACCTTGTGGATTTAGGCACTTCGATCGCAGCAACTAGGTGTCCTTCCTCCTGTAGAACTGTGACGCGCACACTGACTGGAGGATTGGTGCGATTGGCAATCAGGGCTGTGAGGTTGGCAGGGCTCTGTCGTTGAGGGTTGAGTCCGGTGATAGTGCCATTGTCTTCAACTCCAAGATAAACAAAACCACCGTCTGTGTTAGCAAGGCAAACTACTGCCGCAACAAGATCTCGATCGGGTAAACGAGTTTGATCGCTCTTAAACTCAACGGTTAATGATTCTTGCTGCGGAATGGTACGCATAAATAGCTGCCCTTACAGTTCTCCTTTGAAGGCTTTGTCTAGAATTGCAGGTAGCAGGGCGTCAAATTCTTGCAGAGCCTTTTGACGATGGCTTTTCATCTGATCAGATTTAGCTTTAACATCACGCAATTTTTGTTGAGTTTTCATATCCGGTAGTGGTATTTCAAATTGCAGGAAGTTAGAGGGATGCAATCTTCTACGCCTAATGTTTGTACCTGTGCTAATTCCAGATAAGAGCGACCAAACCGAGGGTGTACGAAAGTAAACATCCAAAGTTTCTGGTAGAACTTTGTCTTCATTAACATCAAATACTGGAAATTCAGGTGATACAACTAACCCATCACATTCATCTGGAACAGTTCCCAATGCTCCTTCCCATGCCATCAATTTTGGATATACAAAATTACCAGCACTCAATCTGGTTAACTTGTTATAGGAAAATTCTGTTCCCTGTAAGCTGTGCTGTTTGAATACTCCTCTACCAAAGCTATATACTCCTGCAAAGCTATATGACTCAAGCGGGCTAACAGTTACATTAAGCTCTCGCAAACTAACTAACTCATGCATGGGCGTTAGTTTTTTATCAACTGTTGTAGAAAAGATAATTGATCTACAAAGCACATCCCAGTCCTCGATCGCCCTCTTCCGCAACCCTCGTGCCTCTTCAATCTTCTCCGCCAACTCCTCGATCCGCGCCACAATTCGCTGTTGTTCTTTTAGTGGGGGAAGCGGCACTGCTATTTCTAGAAACTTTTCTGGTCGAATACGATTCTTTCCACTTGTACCTCTTGATTTCTCATCACATTGTTGCCAGCATGACATTGTTTTTGTAAACCAATAAAACCATTTAGGTTCTAATGCGTCAGGAATAACAGTAAAAGTTGGGAACTCGTTTGAGACGTAACATCCAGATAAATTTTCTGGAATTACTGTAACAGTGCCGTTTCGTGCCCATATTTTGTTGACTACAATATCATTTGCTTCTACTCTTGAGAGAGTTTTGTAGTTAGTCTGAATACCATCAATTGATTCACGCTCGTAAGCTCCTTGACCCCATAGTCTTACTCCAAGTTGTCGATACATTTTCCCTGGTAAAGGTGCTTCAGAGCGATCAACAGGTATAACAATTTTATTTAAAGGCACACATGCTAAGTTCTTAATCATTGAGGATTTTTCAAAATAGCTTCTTCAATCTCTGCCATCAGTTCTACTACTCGCTGATCCTTCTTCGCAATATCCGCCAGTAGCTTTTCAGGTGGTAAATGTTCAAAGTCGGATTGGTTGTTTGGGTTCTTTTTGTCTAAGTTATAGATAGGCCAGTAAATCGCATCTCCCAACGCCCGCTTTTCCTTGGCAACTTCTTTTTCCTGCTGTTCTTTTTGGCGAAGCTGCTGCGCCTCAGCTTTAATTGCCTGCACCTGCCGCTCAATGCCTTTCTTTTCTTTGGCAGGCATAAAATCTAGAATCGTGACTTGCAGCGTTTGTGTCTGGATTTCTAACGCCTTCGCGGCCTTGCCAAACTCACCTGCTGCCTCCTCTGCTATCTTTGCCGCATCCCAATAGGGCTGTGCCTCCTGCACCGCTTTATAATAAGCATCGCGGAAGGCATATTTCCAAGCCTGCTGATTCTCCACCCGGTTTTTCCACCAGGCGCGGCAGTCGTCAAAATCAGTATCCTGAATCGGCTTGGTTTTGCTAAAGCTCTTGCGTCCCTCTGGCAGCGGAATTTCGTAATACCAGATGTCCTCAGTTGGCCCCGAACGGTCAAAAAATAGCAGGTTTGTCGGAATTCCGGTGTAGGGGGCAAACGTACCGTTGGGCAAGCGCACGATCGTATGCAGGTTAAAGTCCCTCAGCAGATCTTCCTTGATCTTGGCGCAAACCCCATCCCCAAACAGCACCCCATTCGGAAACACCACTGCCGCCCGTCCTGGCTTTTTGGCATTGCGCCGCAGCCGCCGCATAATCAACTGGAGAAACAGCAGAGCCGTATCTTTGGTCTTGCGTTCCGAGGGAAAATTCTTCTGGATGCTGTCTTCTTCCTCTCCACCAAACGGCGGATTGGTCAGAATCACGTCCACCCAGTCCTTCTCATCCATCTCCAGAATCGAAAACCGCAGACTGTTTTTATCATCGATGTCAGGATACTCAAACCCATGCAGTAGCAGGTTCATATGCGCCAGCATTAGCGGCAGCGACTTAGCCTCACCGCCCACAATGCTCTGTTGCAGCACCTTCCAGTCTTGAGCACTGCATTTAGGCTTCAGGTGCTCATAGGTTTCAACCAAAAAACCCCCGGTTCCACAGGCTGGATCGAGCACCGTGTCACCCAGTCCTGGTTCCGTCACCTGCACCATAAACCTGACCACCGGACGCGGCGTGTAGAACTCCCCTGAATCCCCAGCAGCGTCGCGCATTTCCTTCAGCATCCCCTCATAGAAGCGGCTAAGGACATAGACTTCTTCAGACTTATCAAAGTGAATTTGGTTCACCTTGTTGATCACATCCCGCAGCAATGCTCCACTCGTCATGCGGTTGGTCACATCTTTGAAGACCTTGGCAATCACATCCGGGCGATCGCGACCACTTTTAGACTGAAGCGATCGCAAATAAGCCAGCAGCCCCTTCACCCGCTGTCCATCTAGCAGGGTGGCTTCATCGTTGTTGACAAAGTTGCGAAGCTGATCGCCGCTAATTCCTTCATCATCTGCCGCCCAATCTTGCCAGCGGTAGGGAGAAGCGATCGCTGGTTTGTAAGCAATCTTGTGAAACTTGGCTTCTGCCTCCCGCAGCTTCTCCGAATCATCCAGCAGCTTCAAAAATAAAATCCAGGTCAACTGTGGCAGACGGTCTAGTTCACCATTCAAGCCCTTATCGGTTCGCATGATGTCCCGCGCCGACTTGATCACACTGGCCAGCTTTTGCTCCGTGGTGACCGATTGATTCGCTTGCTGTTTTGTACGTTTTGCCATGAAACCCAATAAAAGCTCTACCTAGCCTATGCAGAATACAGCAAATTCTCTAATTCGGTAATGGCTGCCCGCAATTCATCCACGCCGCCAAACTTCTGAGCCAGCTCCAAAATATTGTATTGCGGAAAATTTGCCTTCAGAGTGGTCTGCAAATCAAACTCACCTGGACCACGCTCAGCATATTTGTTCAGCAGTGTTTCGATCACCGCCCGCGCATCTTCGCCATATCGAGCAAAAACATCTGGATTACGTCGCCGCAGTCGCTCTGCCCGCTGTGTATAGGTCAAGGCTGGTTCGCCAAAGGCAATATGGCAAATCAAATCGAGCGGATCAACATTTGGCAGATTAGCAGCCAGCCGCAGATCATCAAAGTCAATTCCGCGCTCTGCCAGCAGTTCAATAATTTCCGATCGCTGCGTCGGATTTGCCCAGCGTTGCTGGACTTCGATTGTAGAGCGATACAGCGTGCAGACCTGCTCTTTGGTATGGTCAATCAACCGCGATAGCCGCAACTGCTGATCGTCATCTAGGTCGTAACGCCGCTCCTCGACAATTTCCTCAGTCCCACCATCTACATAAAACTTGCGAGGCGGTCCGTTGTCATCGGCAGGCAATCCCCAAAACCCTGCTTTAGGATCTGCTATTGGTTCTCCTTCATCTCCATCTAGTGAATCGCTCGAACCATCAGTATCCTCGAACTCCTGCGTGGTTTCGCTACCCTCGATCGTCTGCCCTTGGTTGTCCATTTCAGACTCTTGAATCAGGGCAGGCTCGCCATCAAAATCTTTGTCTTTAAACAAAACAGTGCTGTTGGTGTAGTCCAAAATATTGAAGTAGGTTTTGCCCTTTTCCTCTTTAACGCGCGTTCCCCGCCCAATGATCTGCTTGAAGTCCGTCATTGACCGAATCACCCTCACCAACACTACGTTCTGGCATAGCGGAATATCAACCCCAGTGGTCAAGAGCTTAGAAGTCACAGCAATCACATGCGTTTCATTCTGCACATCTTTGAACTTGTCCAGCTTTGCCTTGCCGATCGCCCCAGCATCTGAGGTAATGCGGCAAACATAGTCCGGGTTATCTTTTGTCAGGTCAGCGTTCAGGTTATTCAAGGCTTTGACCATTGCCTTGACATGCTCTTCATCGACGCAGAACACAATTGTTTTGGCATGGCGATCGGTTCGCTTCAAAAAATCAGTGATGTGCTTGGCAATGGCTTCCGTCCTGACTTTGCGAACCAGCTTGCGCTCAAAATCTGCGGTTTGGTACAGTTCGGGCGGAATCTCACGCCCGTAGCGATCCTGATCCCCCTGTTTAGCTTGCCAACCATCTTTATCAGCACGAGTCGTCACCCGATACACCCGATAAGGAGCCAGAAAGCCATCCTCAATCCCCTGTTTCAGGCTGTAGGTGTAGATTGGATTGCCAAAGTACTCGTAGGTGTCTACGTTGTCTTGTCGCCTAGGAGTTGCGGTCAATCCCAACTGATAAGCTGGTTTGAAATATTCCAAGATGACTCGCCAATTGCTTTCATCTCTAGCGCTTCCCCGATGGCACTCATCCACAACAATCAAGTCAAAATAATCTGGGCTGTACTCTCTGTAGAGTCCCGGACGTTTTTTATCCTGGGCAATCGCTTGATAGATTGCAAAATAAAGCTCTCGTCCTTTAGTTGCCTCTCCTTGAATCTTATGGATTTTGTCCGCACTAAAAGCCGCAAAGTCTTTTGTCATCGGATCATCGACCAATATATTCCGGTCAGCCAGGAACAAGATTCGAGGAGGACGATGCTCCCCTGCTGCATTCCATTGCAACCTTGACAGTTTCCAACACAGTTGAAAAGCGACGCTAGTCTTTCCGGTGCCAGTCGCCATTGTCAGCAGCAGCCGTTGTTTTCCTCTCAAAATTCCTTCAACGGTTCGATCGATCGCAATCCGCTGATAGTAGCGAGGTTTCTTGCCATTGTTAGGATGAAACGGAGTCAATAGCTGCTCAGCAACCTGATCAAAAGATCCCGATAGTCTAGTCGCAATCCCCTTCTCATTAAGTCCCTGACTTTCGCTGAACCGCAGCCAAAGCTGTTCCGGTGTCGGAAAAGCATCTGACACATCAGACTGCAATCCCGTTGTAAAGTCGTACTCTACAATCCCTTCACCATTTGTTGAGTAAGCAAACTTAACCCCCAGGATTTTGGCGTATTCTTTTGCCTGATCCATCCCATCATCAGGAGTTTTATGCTTTCGTTTAGCTTCTACTACCGCTAAAGGGAAATCGTTCTGATAAAGCAGTAAATAGTCTGCAAAGTTTCGCCTGCCGCGAGGCTTAAGTTTGGTCTTAGGCTGTAATTTTCCATCTGTAAAATAATATTGCTCAGTATAGCTATGTTGGGTATCGTCCCAACCCGCTAGCGCTAGCTTCGGCTCTACATACCTACGGCAGGTATTGGATTCGTTGCTCATAAACCATCACTTCCTGCTTATACAGTAGTTGCAGCCTTGATATATTCGCTTTTGATAAAAATATTAATGACGACATATCAGTATTAGCAAACATTATGGCTGAAATGACCTTTCCACTATCAAGGTCAAAGACACTTACTTAGACATCTATACAAAACAATGCTGGAGAACAAAGCTCCAGTAAAGTTCAACGCAATATTTTTCTCAAACACTGTTCAAATGCCCTGATCGCTCGTCGGCACCCCCTTCTTCATCAGCCAATCTCGAATCGCCTCCTCCAACGCCGCCGCCTGCGTGAGTTCCATCCGCGCACAAGCCACCTCAAAGGCAATCTTCAGGTCTTTGGGAAGCTTGCCCCGCACTTCTCTAGTTTCCGCCATATGACCCTACTACTTAATTCGGGCTTTATTCTTACATGACAATTTAGAGAAAATTCAATTTTCCGTAATGACATTTACGCTATAGTGTCTTTACGTCATAATGCGAATAAGCGCTTTTACCTATTTAATCTACTGCGTATGCTGCGTGATAATTTGCCCCAAGACTTTCCAGTCACCGTTCCGCCTCCCAAATTCCAAATTGGGGATCGCGTCCGCTGGCAACCTCAACCCACCGAGGATTTCGGCACAATCACTGGGCTTCACTATGCTCCTGCTCAGCACCTAGAAAGCTGGGCTTGGAAGTACACCGTCTGGCTGGCTCTATCAAGTCCTTCCCAAGGTTGGATTAGCAGCGACAGCGCTTGGGAACCGGATCTAGAGCTTGTCTCTGTTGCCTGCGATCGCTTTCAGAAACAGCCATGAGCTTGAGAAATTTGGGCGAACGAGAGCAAACCTTGCTCCACCTGTATTGCAACTGTCAGTTTGAGATGTCACCAGCCGAGTTCTACGCCAAGTGGAATGTGACCCATGCTCAGATTGCAGCAATCTGTGGGTGCTCTGAATCTACGGTCGATCGCTGGTTCCAGCGCAGCAGAAGCAGTCAACCACCCGAAGCAATCTATCTCAGACGGCTGGCTGAAATGGACTTTCTTTGGGAGAACTACGAGCAAATTCCAACCAAGTTAAGACAGCAGGTCTGCCAAAGCGATCGCCGTCAATCTTCATAAACTTCCCGCACCGTGCGGGTATGAGTTTGCTCTCCCAGTCAAAGCCCTCTTTAATGGGTTGAATAGTACAACTGCTCGAACCCATCAGCACCTTATGAGTAAACTTGCACTCCAGGAAAACCCAGTCGTGATCGGCAACCAGCTAAAAGCTGAAATTCTGATTCAGGGAACCAGACCTTTGCTTTGGAATCACCTACAGCCATCCGAATCATTTGGCAAACGTCAAGAACGAGGCGGCACGCCGGGTAACGACCCAACCGAATGGCAGCGAAATGTTCTGATCACTGAAGATCGACAGCTTTATCTCCTGTCTACCCACATCTTTGGCTGCTTCCGCGACGCTGCCAAATACACGAAGCGAGGGAGAAGTAGCCTGATGAGCCCGATGGCTTCCACTTTGCAGGTGCAAGACCGCCGCATTTATATCGATCGCTATCTGCCGGAAGAACCCATCAGAGCCAGCGAAGACATCGAGCAGGAAGTCTATATTTTCATGAGCGTTGTCAAAAATATTGCGACTCGCGGACACAATATCCGCTACCGGGTCGCTGCTGCTGCTGGATGGTGCTGCTCCTTCACGCTACTGTGGGACAAAACCATCATCTCCAGGCAAGAAATGGAAACTGTTGCAATCGACGCAGGCAAACTTGTGGGGCTGGCAGACGGACGATCGATCGGCTATGGACGCTTCGGAGTTTTGAATTTTTGCGTTCAGAACGCGATGACTCAAGAGATTAAAAGTAATTGATTCTTGACTTGGTATGCTTCGGCAAGGCTAGGCGTAGGTTCGGCACGGCACGGTTACACCTTCTTCAATTGAGAGTAGAAAATGGCTTGGGCAAAACGACAACCTCCTGCACTATGGGGCGAAACGCGCAAACAAATCTGGCAAAGAGATCAAGGGCGCTGTCAAGGCCCCTATTGCCAGCATCAGCTACCGAACTCTTTATCTCTAAAGAACGCCCACATCGACCACATTCTGGAAGTCTCCAAAGGCGGCTCCGATGCAGGCTCCAATCTGCGAACGCTCTGTCGCCGCTGTCACTGTCTGCGATCCAGCATCGCTCACCAAGGCATGATTAGTGCCGCGCTCAGAGACGGCGTAATTCCTCCAAATTGGCGAACACTCGTTTGGGAAGGCTAAAACCCCTGCAAATGTTCCCTGTCTGTACTACTCTTTATTTTCTAAATCCTATGACTCACTCAACCTCCGCCAATTATCCAATCGATCGTGAAGAACTCTTGCGAATCCGCCAGATCAAGCTTCTGACCAACGATTGAGACTACGTTTTCTTCGCTCTTCAAATCGATTATCCAGGCAAACTTAACCCTACGATCGAAGTCAGCGTTTTTTGTGAGCGCTGGGATTTGGATGATGGAGACTTCTACAAAGCTTTAGGTGAACTCCGCAAGAAAGGGATCGTTGCTTCAATCGCCAACAGCCTAAATTTGCAGTTTCAGCCATCTTAAAGATGCATCCGGACTGTAGTGATTCTCCACCATTACCCGCATGGATTTCCCTGAAAATGAGTCAAAGCCTGATTTGACTGAAATAACGAACATAACTACACCCGGCACGAGTATCACCCTAACATGATGAGCCAATGCCAATTTCTGCTTGTGCTTTTCAGTAGGAATTCTGAGGTGCTCCCTTTAGGAAAATCAATGGTCTGCTGTGGTCAACGAACAGTCCAGATAAACGCTAACTCCTGGCGTGACACATTCCAGTTCTTGAGAAACTTATCAAGTTCCCTTTGCCCGTTGTCCAAAGGTCGGAGGTACGCCTTCAAAACATTCCAGTGTCGATAAGTCGGAGGGCGGTGAGGAATAGTCATATTACTATCACAACGAAAAATCTTTAATTATGTCTTTACAAAAAAGTAGAACTAGTGTAATGTCCCTTCAAACTAAATCTAAACCGCTCAAAGCTGCTATCACTCAACTTGACTTCTTGCTTTAGCCAAAACCAGGGAACTGCCCCATGAGCAACATTACAATTCAATGCAAGCTCGTTACAACTGAGGTAACTCGTCATTACATCTGGCATTTAATGGCAGAAAAACACACTCCTTTAATCAATGAATTACTAAAGTGTATTGCCCAAGATTCCCATTTTGAGGAGTGGTGCCACGCGGGCAAAATTCCCCTTGAAGCTGTTCGCAAGACTTGTAAGCAATTACAGCAAAATTCTCAATTTATAGGACAGCCTGGAAGATTCTATTCCTCAGCAACCGCTACCGTATATCGAATCTGCAAGTCCTGGTTAGCTCTTAGGACACGACTTAGAAACCAGATTGCGGGTCAAACTCGATGGTTGGCTATCCTCCAAAGTAATGATGAGTTAACAATCGCTAGCCAGAGCGACATCGACATGCTGAGAGCTAAAGCCCGTCAACTTCTCACGCAACTAAATCACTCAGATTCCCAGGACAACGAACCACAACCTAAAAAGGCACGCAGCAAAAAAAAAGAGTCAAAACAACCAGGATCAGCTATTTCTAGCACCCTCTTTACACTCTATGGTGAGACAGAGGAAGTCTTGACTCGATGTGCGATCGCTTACCTGCTTAAAAACGGTTGCAAACTGCCCGATCGAGCTGAAGACCCCAAAAAGTTCGCCAAACGTCGTCGTAAAACAGAAATCCGCCTTGAACGTCTCGTCAAGACTCTTCAACGTACAAGGTTTCCAAAAGGACGAGACTTGTCTGAGCATACTTGGTTAGAAACTTTAACCAAGGCAGAAGGTTGTGTTTCCAAAGATGACAATGAAGCAGCCGATTGGCAAGCCAGCCTGCTAACAGAGCCAGCTACTTTACCTTTTCCAATCAACTACGAAACAAATGAAGATCTCCGCTGGTTTCTGAATGAAAAAGGAAGACTATGTGTCAGCTTTAATGGCTTAGGTGAGCATTCATTTGATATTTACTGTGATCAAAGGGATCTCCACTGGTTCAAGCGATTTCTAGAAGACCAACAGACTAAGAAAGCTAGCGGAGACCTACACTCAGCCAGCTTATTCACCTTACGCTCTGGGCGAATTGCTTGGCAGGAGGGTAAAGGCGAAGGTGAACCCTGGAATACTCATCGGTTAATTTTATCTTGCACTGTAGACACGGATTCTTGGACTCAAGAAGGTACGGAACAAATTCGGCAGAAAAAAGCTAGTGAGTGTGCAAAAGTTATCGCTAGCACTAAAGTCAAGGAAAACTTGAGCAAGAACCAAGAAGCATTTATTAAAAGACGGACAACAATGCTGACTTTGCTTGATAAGCCATTTTTTCGTCCAAGCCGCCCTCTTTATCAAGGTCAGCCATCGATTTTAGCAGGTGTAAGCTATGGGCTTGATAAACCTGCTACTCTCGCGATTGTCGATATTCAAACTGGTAAAGCTATCACGTACAGAAGTATCCGACAACTTCTAGGTGAAAACTATAAGCTTCTCAACCGATATCGTTTGCGACAGCAACACAACGCTCATCAGCGGCAAAAGAACCAGCAAAAAGGTGCATTCAATCGGTTTGGAGAATCCAACTCAGGAGAACATCTAGACCGTCTAATAGCTCATGAAATCGTGGCGATCGCTCAAAAGTATCAGGTGAGCAGCCTTATATTGCCTGACCTTAGCAATATTCGAGAAATTGTCCAAAGCGAAGTTCAAGCTAAAGCAGAGCAAGAAATTCCCGGTTCTGTAGAACTCCAACGGCAATATGCCCTTCAGTATCGAGCAAGTGTACATCGTTGGAGGCATGCTCAACTTAGCCAGTATATCGGGAGCCTAGCTGCCCAAGCCGGAATTTCTATTGAAGTAGTAAAACAACCATTTACAGGAACCCCTCAAGAGAAGGCTAAAAAATTAGCGATCGCAGGTTATCAATCTCGAAAATAAAAAATACTTGCGCTCAGTTCAAATTTACTATATAAATTAGAAGCGCCGTAGTTCATGCCAGAAATGGTCTCTGTGCTATCGACAATTATGAGCTAGTTTGACTATCGGAAGATAGTCTTGCTTTCTGGCTTTGGTGACTGTCCACCTCGAAGCTGGGTGCGCTCCCAGCAAAAAGGTGCGGGTCTACCGCAGTGATGGTTACTGTCTTCACCTCCGAGCATGGAGGAATCCACCCTAACCCTTATAGATTTGGCAAACCGAAGCGAGGGCAAAATTCCTGGCAAGTTTGACAACTTTTATCTGACAGACTTTCTAGGAGTTTTCCACAGGTTGGAGTTGCTTCTATCGTCTTCAAAAATGAGTCTCAAAACGAGGTTTGCCAAAACGAGGTCTAGAGAGCCTAACAGGGTTATGATTCAGGCGCTTCGGTTGCGATCGCCTTTTCAGCAGACGGCGGATTGAAAGAGAGATAGTAGTGCGCCTGGATGGTTCTCATCGGCTGGTTGCGATCGCCTTTTCAGCAGACGGCGGATTGAAAGAAGCTGCACAAGAAGGGAACCGTCCATATTCACTTTAGTTGCGATCGCCTTTTCAGCAGACGGCGGATTGAAAGGGTTGTATAGACATGACAGCTTTTGAAGTGAATCAGAAGTTGATATTGCCTTTTCAGCAGAGGGAAGATGGAATATTATTAGGGTGGATTGAAAGGCGCACTTCGTTCGGGATCGACAGCTAATGATTTAGCTGCTGTCCCTAATCGTTTTGATTGAACCGATAGTCGATGACATTAACGTGTTAACGACCGCCAAGAAGTGCTAGATGACAAAAAATCGTTAACGATGACATCAATCTGGTGAGGACGACATCAATTCGTTAACGACGACAGATAAAGTGTTACTCGACAGGGTTTAAATAAATCGGAATGGTCGGAATCGAACCGACGACCCCTTCGTCCCGAACGAAGTGCGCTACCAAGCTGCGCTACATCCCGCAGTCGGCTTAAATTAGAATTGTCCATGTCTCTAATTCATACCTATCTATAAAATATCATACAGCAAGCAAAGTCTGGGTGTCTGGGCACGAACTTTTTTGGACCCGCCTCGATCGGCAAAACTTGATAGAATAATGAACATAAATTTCTTACATTCCTTGGATTGCCGTGACTGTAAAACCTGACTGGTTGAGAGTAAAAGCCCCTCAGTGGGAGCGCATTGGCGCGGTAACAGAGACTTTGCGCGATCTGAGTCTCAATACAGTTTGCGAGGAAGCGTCCTGTCCAAACATCGGGGAATGTTTTAATAGCGGAACGGCGACGTTTTTGATCATGGGTCCGGCTTGTACAAGAGCCTGCCCGTACTGTGATATTGATTTTGAGAAGAAACCGCAGACGCTTGATCCGACGGAACCTGTTCGTTTAGGCGCGGCGGTGAGTCGGATGCGGCTCAATCATGTGGTGATTACATCCGTCAATCGGGATGATTTACCCGATGGTGGTGCGTCGCAGTTTGTACGGTGCATTGAAGAAATCCGGATGCTATCGTCAGGGACGACGATCGAATTGCTGATTCCGGATCTGTGCGGTGACTGGGATGCCCTAGCGACCATTCTCGCTGCAAACCCAGACGTGCTGAATCACAATACGGAGACCATCGCACGGCTTTACCGTCGAGTGCGTCCTCAAGGTGAATATTTGCGATCGCTAGAGGTGTTAGGACAAAGTAGGTCTATTGCTCCTTGGGTCTATACGAAGTCCGGGATTATGGTGGGCTTAGGGGAGAGCGACGACGAAGTGCGCCACACGCTGCGGGAGTTGAGGGCCGTGGATTGTGACATTGTGACGATCGGGCAATATCTTCAGCCGAGTCAGAAGCATTTGGGCGTGCAGGAGTTTGTGACGCCGACGCAGTTTGATGCGTGGCGGGTATATGGCGAATCCATTGGCTTTTTGCAGGTGGTGTCGTCGCCGTTGACGCGGAGTTCGTACCATGCGGGGCAAGTGCGATCGCTGATAGAGCGCTACCCACGGGTGAAAGGACAGGTTGCGTTGCGATGAAAGTTACGGTTATTGGGACCGGGGCTTGGGGTGAGACGTTAGCGAACTTGCTTCAGGAAAACTTGCATGAGGTGGTGCGGTGGTCTAGACGATCGCCGCAGTCATTGGGCGCTGCGATCGCCCGTTCTGAGGTTGTGGTGTCGGCGGTTTCGATGAAGGGGGTGGAGAGCATTTCGCAACAAGTCCAAACCCTGGGAATCGATTCAGCCGTTTCGATCGTCTCGGCAACCAAAGGGTTGGCCACCGCAGAGCGATCGAAAGCGCTAGGAATCGCCCTCCCCGATCGGCCTTCGGATTTGTGGTCTCGGGCACTGCCGAACAATCCTGTGGTCATCTTGTCGGGACCGAATTTGTCTAAAGAAATTCAGCGTTGCTTGCCAGCAGCGGCGGTGGCGGCGAGTCAACAGGAGTCCGCCGCAGTCATTGTCCAGACCATTTTTAATTCGCAGCGGTTTCGGGTCTATACCAATAATGATCCGATCGGTGTGGAATTGGCTGGGGCACTCAAAAACGTGATGGCCATTGCAACGGGAGCCTGCGACGGTCTATGCCTGGGAACGAATGCTCGATCGGCGCTGGTGACGCGGGGATTGGCTGAAATGGTCCGAATCGCGGTGGGCTGGGGGGCGCAGGCGGAGACACTCTATGGATTGGCCGGAGTCGGGGACTTGATGGCGACGTGCAGCAGTCCTTTGAGCCGGAACTATCAAGTGGGCTATCGCTTGGCCCAAGGGGAAACGATTTCGGCCATCCTAGACACTCTCGAAGGCACTGCCGAAGGCGTCAACACAACCCAGGTCTTGATGCAACTAGTCCGCGCTCAGCCCGTAGAGCGCCCGTTAGAATTGCCCATTACTGAACAAGTCGATCGGCTGCTCCGAGGCGAGGCGAGTCCCACCGAAGCGTTGAATGCACTAATGTCTCGGGTTAGTAAAGCCGAGCGGTTTCGGTAAAATCCTTCCATCAAAATCTTTTCATTCATGATGATCTAGATTACTTTTCCCGTAACTTAAAGGTGAGACGAATATTTTCCCATGGGAGTGGTTCTTTGGTGAAGAAACCTTGCGCCTTTTGCATAAGCTGCGGACTTTTCGGGAAGTCAACAGATAGAGGATGTAGCAACCCAAAGCTTAGAGACAAAACGTATCTCTTTTAGAGGAGTAATCCTCGGATTGCCTTCTCGCTGATCTGTTCCTTTGTGTTCGATCGGGGGCATCTTAGATTTACAAGCTCCTTAGCTTAAATGACTTAACTCGTCAAGATCATAAGCGAAAAATCCAGAATTCTGGACGATCGTTCTCTGCCCATACGGCCTACGAGAATTTCCCTATGGATGACTTTTCTTTGCTGACCCCGACGCTTGCTACTGCCCTTGTTATTGCCCCGGAAGCCGACTTCGAGCCGACACTTGGGCGAGCTTTTGAACCTCTGTTTGAGCCAATTCTTGAGCCATCAATAGCCGGTTTTGAGAGTGATTTTGACGATATTGCGATCGATGATATTGCGATTGATGATGTTGCGATCGAGGACATTGTGTTAGAGGTCGAAGAAACGACGGAGCCTCTAGCCTCTGGCAAACGAACCACTGATTTGGTTCGGATGTACCTTCAAGAAATCGGTCGGGTCCAGCTTTTGGGCCGCGATGAAGAAGTGTCAGAAGCGCAGCGCGTGCAGCGTTATATGACCCTTCTTGAAGCTCGAAATGAAGCAGTGGCGGCAGGGAATCTGATTTTGGTGCGCTATGCCGAAGTTGTGGAGGCTCGCGATCGGTTGGCATCGACCTTAGGGCATCGGCCTTCCCTGGAGCGCTGGGCCTCGGCTTGCGGCGCGACCGTTGCGGAACTGAAACCCATTTTGGCCGCTGGGAAGCAATCTTGGGCCGAGCGCATGGACATCACCATTGCGGATCTTGAGGTGATGCAGCAGGAAGGATTGAAGGCAAAGGAACATATGATCAAGGCGAATCTTCGTCTCGTGGTATCCGTTGCGAAGAAATATCAAAATCGGGGCCTAGAGCTATTGGATTTGATCCAAGAAGGCACGTTGGGTCTAGAGCGTGCGGTTGATAAGTTTGACCCGACGAAAGGCTATCGCTTTAGTACCTATGCATATTGGTGGATTCGCCAAGGGATTACACGGGCGATCGCCACCCAGAGTCGGACGATTCGGCTGCCGGTTCATATTACTGAAAAGCTAAATAAAATCAAAAAAGCGCAGCGTAAAATCGCTCAAGAAAAAGGTCGCACTGCCAGCATTGAAGACATTGCGATCGAGCTAGAAATGACGGCAGAGATGGTGCGTGAGGTGTTGTTAAAAGTGCCCCGTGCGGTGTCGTTGGAAACCAAAGTCGGGAAGGAAAAAGATACTGAACTGGGCGATTTACTGGAAACCGATGAGTTGTCGCCTGAAGATCTGTTGATGCGAGAATCGTTGCGCAAAGATCTGATGACGCTGATAGCGGATTTGACGAGCCGGGAGCGGGATGTGATTCAGATGCGGTTTGGGTTAGATAATGGTCAGCCTTATTCGCTGGCTGAGATTGGGCGGGCGTTGGAGTTATCTCGTGAACGAGTCCGTCAAATCGAAGCAAAGGCGCTACAAAAGTTACGTCAGCCTAAGCGTCGGAATCAGGTTCGGGATTATCTTGAGGCATTGACGTAGTAGAAACGTAGGTTACAACAAAAAGGGAGCCGATCGGCTCCCTTTTTAAAGGTATTTAAATCTGTTTCAAATTAGTCTATTTTCTTTCTATTCCTTCTTCACCTCACCAGGTTTTTGACTCTCAGCAGCTTTAGACGTTTCAGGAGATTCCGCAGATTCAGGTTTTGTCACTTCAGGTTTTGCAGTTGCGGGTGCAGGAGAAGGACTCGCCGAGAGAAGACCGATTCTATCCTTGAGTTCGGCAGGAGCTAGACTCGTCGCCTTCTCAAAGAGCGGTTTTGCATCGCTTGCTTTACCCTGTTCTTTCAATGCTAAAGCCTTAGCCAAATAAGCTTGGAAATTATCTGGCTTCTCTTTAATAGCCGTATCCAAAACCCGGTAAGACTCCTCATACCGTTTCTGATTCGCGAACGTACGGCCTAACAAAACACTGATCGCCACCGTGTCAACACTGCCTGGATTGGCTTGGTTGAACTTGGGCGCATCTCGTAACGTATCTTGCAACAGACCGATTGCGGCTTCAGGACGATCCTGCTTCACTAGAAGCTGGGACAACTCGCCCAAAACCTGAAGGTCCGCAGGCTTTGCCTTCAGCGCATCGCGATAAACCTGAATGGATCCTTCATCATCTTTTAAATATTGTTTGGTTCGCGCTAATAACACCGCATAGTCCGTCATCGTCGGATTTAGCTTAACCAATTTTTCCAAGGGCGCTATTGTTCCTGGGATATCATTCAAGCCGCGCTTTGCATCGACTACCCCTCGCAATGCATTAGGATTTTCGGGTTCTCGCTGAAGAACAGCCTCGTAGCCCCGAAGCTGGTCCTCAAGCTGCTTCTTCTGCGCGTCCGGGGATGCACCTGCGGTCGGGGTCGAGGGGGCCTTAGATCCACCCAGTAAAGGACCAATGGCTGGGGCAATGCCTGCTCCGATTAGCACTAAGGCAAAGAAAATAAGAGCGATTCGGGGGAGCCAACGATTGCGTTTTGTTTCCTCTGCCATGGGAAGATACCAAATCTCTGGGAAGCCATAAAGTGCCCAGAGATTGTAACGCACCGCCGGAATTTAAACCGGATTTCTCAAGGGCTAGCCCATGGCTGGACGCTGCACTCCGCTAGAGGCGTCGGTGCTCTCTGGATTGGACACCGACTTCGGCTGAACTTGACTCTCCGTCTCACAGATTTCGACGTTATTAAGTAGCGTGGTCACAAAGGCGAAGAGCAAAAAGGGCAGTGACAATACAAAAATCAGCCCCACCGTTGCCAGCGCGTAAACGGGACGACTTGCTCCCATCATGGCCATGGCCGCTGCCAAACTGAGGAAAATGACCAGCAGCCACGTAATGATCTGGCCGTAAATGTCCCCAAAGGAAAGGGTACACACCAACCGATAGCGACGCAGTGATTGCAAGGTTTTGACGGTCGAGCTATTCATAAAATACTCCAGCGCTTAGGGCAGGTGTGCTTAAAAGCAACTTGTCATGAGGGTCTTATCTTAAGAGATTGCCTAGTTTTTATGGGATTTCTCAATGTTTATAAATGCTTCTTAATCGATCGACATAAACTCGCCCGATCGGAGCTTAACCGATTGTTAGAATTCGAGCCTGCACTTGCGCTAGCCGATCGCACAGCAAATCATAAAACCCATCGCTGTCAACCGCCGTGACCACCGTAGCATTGGGTTCGCGTCCAGAGACACCGTAAAAATCAACGATCGATCGGCCTAGGCTAGCGTCACTCTGGGTCTCGATTTCGACAAAGCAGCGCCGCGATTGAAATAGCTCCGGCTTGAGCAGATGGGCCAGAACGCAGGGGTCATGCAACGGCGCACCTGCAAACCCATACTGTTGGATATCGTGCAGGCTGTAATGCTCCAAAAGCTGGGCGACAGTGGTGCCGATCGGATCGCCAATGGCCCGAATCCTGGCTAATCGGTCCGGTGTGGCGATCGCCTGGTGGGTGACATCTAGCCCGATCATCGTCAACGGTAATCCTGCCTCAAACACGACCTGTGCTGCGTGAGGGTCGCAGTAGAAATTAAACTCTGCTGAAGGGGTGATGTTGCCGTGGGTAATAGCGCCGCCCATGACCGTCAGGGATTGGATGTGGGAGGCAATATTGGGACTTTTGACAAGCGCTACGGCTAGGTTGGTTAATGGCCCAAGGGTGGCTAGATGGACGGGACTCGGGGCGTTGAGCAGGGTGTCAACGAGGAAATCTACGCCGTGCTGAGGACGCAGCGGGAGCGTGGGCGCAGGAAAGCTCAGTTGCCCCAGTCCGGTTGCGCCATGGACGTACTCCGCTGTCGTCACGCGCGATCGGACCAATGGACGATCGCAACCTGCCGAGACCGGAATGTCCAAAACCTGGGCCAATTCGCAGATTTTACGGGCATTGGTTTGGGTATGAACGAGGGGGACATTTCCGCCGACGGTAGTGATGCCGAGAAGATTGAGTTCGGGCGACCCGAAGGCCAAGAGAAGCGCGATCGCATCATCCACGCCTGGGTCGCAATCAATGAGGAGGTTGATTATGGGGGCGGCAAGCGGGGCTACGGGTTTGTCTACAGGTTTGTTCATATAATTCTAATTAGCTGTTCCCATTCATATGTTCCCTATGCCTCCCGAAGCGATCGAAATTCTCACGCCTCAAGAATCTAAGCGGACCATCACACGTCTCGCATCCCAAATTGTCGAAAAAGCGGGTGATCTTCGGAATCTCGTATTGATTGGAATTCACACGCGCGGGGTGCCGCTGGCCCGTCGTTTGTCGATGCAGATTCAGCACTTGGAAGAGATTCACGTTCCAGTTGGGTCTTTGGATATTACCTTTTATCGGGATGACCTCGATCGGATCGGTGCTCGGACCCCGGAAAAAACTGATATTCCGGTGGATTTAGCCGGAAAGCATGTCGTGTTAGTTGATGATGTGATTTATAAGGGGCGAACGGTGCGCGCGGCCCTTGATGCGATGAACGATCATGGTCGGCCTAATGTGATTCGGTTGGCGGTGCTGATCGATCGAGGTCATCGAGAAGTTCCAATTCAACCGGATTTTGTCGGAAAACGGTTGCCGACCTCGAAAGAAGAAAGAGTCAGCGTGTATTTTTCCGAAGTGCATGGTCGCGACGGGGTTGAGCTGGTAAAAGGATCTGTTTAGAATTTATTTTAAGTGAGGATTAAAATGTCAGATATGAAAATTTCACACCCTGAAATGCTCCCCAATGCCGATGAGACTCAATCTCGCAAAGCCGATCATCTTCGAGTTTGTCTGGAAGATGATGTGCAGAGTGGGGTGATGACGGGGCTAGAGCAGTATCGTTTTGAGCATGTGTGTCTTCCGGAGCTGGATTGGGCGGATGTGGATTTGTCTACGCAGTTTCTGAACCGGGAACTTCATGCGCCGCTGTTGATTTCTTCGATGACGGGCGGGACTGAGCTGGCAAAGAGGATTAATTTTAGGTTGGCGGCGATCGCGCAGGAATACCGACTGGCCATGGGCGTGGGATCTCAACGGGTGGCCCTAGAGAAGCCCGAACTCTCAGATAGTTTTAGAATTCGCCGACTGGCTCCCGATGCGCTGCTATTTGCCAATATTGGGGCGGTGCAGCTCAACTATAGCTATGGGTTGGACGAGTGTTTGGCGGCGATCGATTTGCTAGAGGCCGATGCGTTGATTTTGCACCTAAACCCGTTGCAAGAGGCGGTCCAGAGCCGGGGCGATCGAAATTTCAAAAATATCTTTGATCACTTAGAAATCCTTTGTGAACGCTTAACCGTGCCAGTGATCGCCAAGGAAGTTGGTAATGGCATTTCTGGCAAGCTCGCCAAGCGACTCATCGACTGTGGCGTGCGGGCAATAGATGTGGCGGGGGCGGGGGGAACGTCTTGGGCTAGAGTCGAAGGCGGACGCGCCCTAGATGCTCGCCAACATCGCCTTGGGAAAACATTCTCGGATTGGGGCATTCCGACGGCGGACTGCATTCGACAGGTTCGATCGGTCTCGAAGAGTATTCCGCTGATTGCGTCTGGCGGCTTGCGATCGGGGCTAGATGCGGCCAAATGTGTGGCGCTGGGGGCAGATTTGGCGGGATTTGCGTTGCCCTTTTTGCAGACGGCGAATGAGTCGGAAGAGGCAGTGCGATCGTTGACGGAAATTTTGATCGACGAGATGAAGACGGTGCTGTTTTGTACGGGAAATTCAGACTTGGAGAGCTTAGTGCGATCGCAGGCGCTTCAAGTTATTCCGCTGATGCCGCCTTCGCTGGGGCTGGAACGCTCTACGATCGCGCCTCGATCTCAGTCGCGTACTTATAGCCCTTAAAGTTGGAGTCATAAATTACTTTATAGTCACCTGACACCTTTAACGTTCCTGACCAAACGACGGCTTCGTCGGTGAGGGTGTTTAGCTCTTGACCATCGGGGGCGACGATTGTTGGGAGGGGACCTTTTTGGGCAAAGACTCGGAGCTTCTGACCTTTAAGCAGTCGGAGTCGGTAATCGTGGATTCCGGTCCCGATGAATTCGTCGGTGAGTGCCGTGTAGGTTTCATCGCGGCCAAAGGTGACTCGTTCGGTTTTGGTGTTGCAACCGTGGGCGGTGATGCGTTTGGCGACCCAGCCTTTTTGGGGGGTGGAGATTTTGTACCAGTCGGATTGTTCGTCGATGACGGTGAGGTATGTGCCGTTTTTGACAGTGCCGACAATGGTGTCGGGTGAGGTGCCGTTGGGTTTCGATCGAATGTTGGCGGGAGGACTGGGGTCTTCGACTCGGGCCATGGTGGTTTCGCAGTTTTCTACAGTTCGCGAAGATTTGATCGGTTGGCTTGCAGGTTTTTCGGCAGGCAGTGAAGTTTCGGGTTGGGAGCGTTCTGATTGAGACGGGTTGAGTTTGGCGGTTTTGACAGTTGGAGGATTGATTTTGGTGCTGTTAAGCGTGGAGGCGGTTGAGGGACGGGTGGTGCTACTGACGATCGGGGTTGGATCCTCGTTAGGCTGGACCATGGCGATGGTCCAGCCCGCGATCGCGGCGACTCCGGCTAGGCTGGCGATGATGAGAGCGGGTTTCGGGAGTCCAGAGTTTGCCATGGTGGGTGCTTTTAAGTGACGATCGGACGTGACGGTGAAACAAGGACGTGGATCGGACCATCTCATGTATGAAGTTCGCCAAAGGCGATAAGAAATCCGAATTACGAGATAGCATATTAATCCGGTTATACTTACACAATATGGTGCTTTACAGTCAGTGTGTTTCCCTCAACAAAATTTAAACATTGCTTTTTGTCTACTCATCATAGGACTTGAATGAGTGGTGAGTGGATTAGTCGTGTCACAATCGCAATTGAGGTCACTGTGTGCCCAGCACGGTGATGTCCGGACTACAGTTTGTGATCAATCCCACTTCTCCACAGCTTTCCCCTCTTTTTGTAAAAACCTTTTTTAGACAGGGGTTTTAGAGATTGAGCTAATCTAAAACAACGATTTCTATGAAGATGCAACAGTTAAACCTCGTGATGTGACAAATCATATAAATTAAGTAACATATATTACCTGTATCGAACTAGGCAGTTTTTACGCAACGCTCTAAGTCCTATGTTAACCTTACTTTAGACGGTGATTTTAGATGAAATGCGATCAAAATATTTCTCCTGACCTGGGAACTGGAACAGACTCTAGGTCGCATGTTTCAACTTCAAGTATGCCTGTTCTTGACACATTGGATAATAGATTTCAGTCTGAAACAACCGATCGAAACAAAGACTTTTTACAGCTACAATCGCCATTGCGAACCGATCTGCGATCGAGGATAGAAGAGATTCTTCGTAGATCATCTGAAATTTCAATGGGAGCCATTTTACTGGCGACCTTTAAAATATTGCTCTATCGCTATACAGATGAAACTCATAGTTCAATTAATGTGTATCTACATGAATCAGACGGCCTAGTCAACACGGCCCCGACGAGACCCGCACCATTCGTGTTGCAGTCTGAAGTTCATCCTAATCAAACAAGTCGGGACATTTGCCGATCGTTGTTCGATCGCATCTTTAAAGACAATCCACTAAATACCCTTCGATTTTCAGTGGATATCAATGCCTTGCAGTTGTCTGATGTTCTGTCTTTAGATGTCACTTCCAATCTCGATTTTTCGATCGTTTTTACAGAAGACAGTTGGCATATTAACCTGTCCTGCGGCTCTAACCTTTTCAAGCCAGAAACATTAGAACGATTGATGGGACATTATCAATGTCTGCTGGATGGAATGACACAAGACCTAGATGCAGTAATCTCACAACTGCCTATTCTTACAGAACCCGAAAAGCATCAACTTCTTATTGCTTGGAATCAAACAGACCATCAATTCTTCCCGGAATCCTCGATTAATGACTGCATTCATCACCATATTGAACAACAAGTCGAACGGACTCCGAATGCAATTGCACTGCGTTACCTTAGCCCTGATCATGAAATCCAAGAACTAACCTATCAAGAACTGAATCACCGGGCTAATCAACTCGCTCACCATCTACGCAGCCTAGGTATCGCACCACACTCCTCACAGCCCACTCGCATCATTGGTATTTGCACCGATCGATCGCCTGAAATGGTGATTGCCTTCCTTGGGGTTTTGAAAGCGGGAGCCGCCTATCTCCCCTTGGACCCGGCCTATCCTCACGATCGGCGGATGTATCAACTCAACGATTGCCAGATGCCGATTTTGCTGACCCAAGCAAGCCTCTATTCCACCGCAGTTCCCCCAAATTTTCAGGGTCATGTGATTTGTCTCGATCGCGACTGGCCAACCATTTCCGACCACTCCAGCACTAATCCTATCCACTTCAGCACGTCCGACACATTAGCGTATGTCATGTATACCTCTGGCTCCACCGGAAATCCTAAGGGCGTCATGGTGGCCCATAGCTCATTGGTCAATCATGCGTTTGCGATGCGGGATAGCCTTAAGGTGACTTCGTGCGATCGGGTGCTGCAATTTTGTACGATGAATTTTGACGGCATTGTTTTGGAGCTTTACCCCACATTAATTTCAGGTGCAACATTAGTCCTGCGCTCCGAAGCGATTGCGTCCTCAATTTCGGAATTTATTACCTTTATTGATACCCATGAGATCACAATCATTGGCTTGCCGACGGCCTTTTGGCATGAGCTAGTGCGGGGAATGAGTGCGCTGAAAATGAGTCTGCCCCGATCGGTTCGATTGGTCTGGGTAGGGGGTGAAAAAGCGTCGAAAACGCTCTACCTTCAGTGGCTCAAACTCGTATCTCCATCGGTGCGCTGGATCAGTATTTATGGTCCCACTGAAACCACCGTCAATGCAACATTCTATGATCCCGTTAGCATGGGGTTCCAATATGATCAGCCCGAGATTCCGATTGGTCTTCCCATTAGTAATGTGAACATTTATATTCTCGATCGCAATCACAATCCTATTCCGATCGGGGTGACAGGCGAATTGTACATCGGTGGTATCGGCGTTGCAAAAGGCTACCTTAATCGGATTGAAAAAACCGCAGCGGCGTTCGTCGTCAATCCGTTTAGCCCCGACTCAACCGATCGACTGTATCGCACTGGAGATAGAGGTCGCTATCTGAATGATGGAATCATTGAATTTGTGGGGCGACAAGATTTTCAAGTGAAGATTCGAGGGTTCCGGATTGAACTCGGAGAAATCGAGCGTGCCTTAGAATCGCACCCGAATATCCAACAAGCGATCGTCATAGCCGTTGAAACCCAACCCAACCAAAAAGCCTTGGCCGCGTATTTCGTATTGTCTCCAAATTGTTTGCTCTCAACGGCAGAGACTCGATCGTTTTTGCAGACTCAATTGCCGAACTATATGGTTCCAGTATTTTTCATTCCAATGCTAAGTTTTCCTCTCACCGTCAATGGAAAAGTAGATCGAAAGGCGTTGCCTTCACCCATAATGCTCGAACAAGCGGGCGATCGCGCTGATCTTGTGCAGCCACAGGATTCGGTAGAGGAATGGCTAGTGAAACTGTGGAGTACACTCCTCGGAGTTCCCAGTCTCAGCGTTACGGATAATTTCTTTGATCTGGGCGGACATTCGCTTTTGATTTTGCAGATGCTCGTGCAGATTGAAGAACGCTGGACCCGATCGCTTCCGGTGAATATTTTGTTTCAAGCGCCCACCATTCGTCAATTGTCAGCATTGCTCCAAAATACGTTTCCGATCGTTTACGACACAATCGTTGCGTTTCGGACAGAGGGCACTGCATCGCCCATTTTTTGTATTCCTGGAATGGATGGAAACCTATTCTTTGCGCGTGAACTAGTAGACCAGTGCCGCAAAAAGAATCTCGATCGCCCGGTCTACGGATTGCAAGAACCTCTTGACTTGGACTCCAAATCGCGTCTTCAATCCATCCATAACATGGCGGCTTACTACGTTCGTCAAGTGCAAGCTGTCCAGCCCCAAGGGCCCTATCATCTGATGGGCTATTCAATCGGCGGGCTGATTGCCTATGAGATGGCGCAGCAGCTTCAGTTGCAGGGACAAGAGGTGGCACTCCTAAGCTTGCTCGATCCATCGCCCCCCCCCCTCCACCGACGATCGCGCCCTTACCTGGAAGATGTTCCGATGGCTTTGCGTAGATTCATGACGTCTAACCTGATCAAAGTTGAGACCCTGGCAACCCGATTGATCAAGCTATTCAATCCACGTAAGGTGCGTGACCGTAAATTGGTCGTTGCGATCGCGGCTGAATGGTACACTCGGTCGCAGGAAAAATCCCAGGCTTGGATCAGTTGGGAGCGAGCGCTATCTGAATACTGGCCGAAACAATACGAGGGTGAGACCAAAATGTTCTTCTCGGATGACTGGCGTCGTGATGCGGAGAAAATAGAATCTTGGGATTATCTGACCCTAGGCAAACCCAATCGGTGTTATCTTCCTGGGTCTCATTTTGATTTTTACAAATCGATCGGGATGGAGACGATCGTCAAGCGATTGTACTAACAGCCTGAACCCTCCAAGATTGGTCCAACCTGTTGACTTTCAGTGTTGTAGGTTTTTTGGAGTTTGACGTGGTGCTGGGCGGCCCAGGTTTCTAGATCGCTGAACGATCGATCGCGGTATTGGCCATTGCGATCGGGTTTGCTGCGAACCTTGGTGGGGAGTTCCGGGAGGATGCCGAAGTTGGGGGCCATGGGTTGGAAGTGTTTGGGTTCCGCAGACGTGATGAAATCGAAGAGCGAACCCATCATGGTGTTGATCGGCATGACCAGTGGCTCCAATCCCAAAACCATTCGTGCAGCGTTGGTACCTGCGAGCCAGCCACCTGCGGTTGCGGCGGTGTAGCCTTCAGTCCCACTGATCTGTCCAGCGGTGAATAAGGTGGGGCGAGATTTGAACTGTAGCGTTGGCGATAGCAATTCAGGTGAATTGATGAAGGTGTTGCGATGCATGACACCCATGCGGACAAATTCAGCGTTCTCTAATCCAGGAATGAGTTTGAAAACTCGTTTTTGTTCGCCCCATTTCAGATTAGTTTGAAACCCGACCATATTCCAGAGCTGTCCGGCTTTATCTTCTTGGCGCAGTTGGACGACGGCGTAGGGTCTTAGATGTTTATTTTCTTTGAAATCTCCGTTCCGCGCATCAAACAATCCCACGGGTTTCATGGGACCGTAGCGCATGGTATCTTCGCCGCGCCGTGCCATTTCTTCAATAGGCAAGCAGGCTTCAAAAAACTTCGCCGTTTCTTTTTCAAAATCCTTCAATTCGGCTTGTTCTGCCGCACAAATAGCGTTCCAAAATTCAAGATATTGCGGCTTATCCATCGGACAATTCAGGTAGGCGGCTTCTCCTCGATCGTACCGGGAGGCCAGAAATGCGACGTCCCAGTTAATCGAATCGCCGACAATAATCGGACTAGCGGCGTCGAAGAAGCTCATGTACTCCAACCCCGTAAACGATCGTAAATCCGTGGCTAGCGCGTCAGTGGTTAAGGGTCCGGTGGTGAGAACCACAACGCCGTCACGAGGAATTTCATGAACTTCATCGCGGCGGAGTTCAATCAGCGGGTGGTTGGCGAGGGTTTGGGTCAGATCTTCGCCGAAAACGCCTCGATCGACGGCCAGTGCGCCACCTGCGGGGACTTTGTGTTCGTCGGCTTTCTGGATAATGACAGAGCCGAGTCTGCGGAGTTCTTCGTGGAGGAGACCGGAGGCGCGATCGGTGGATTGGGCACCGAAGGAGTTGCTACAGACGAGTTCGGCGAGGTTTTCGCTGTGGTGGGCGGGGCTTTTTACAAGGGGCCGCATTTCATGGAGCACGACGGGAATTCCGGCTTGGGCGATTTGCCACGCGGCTTCGGTTCCGGCCAGTCCACCGCCGATGACGTGAATGGTTTGGGATTGGGAGAAGTTTGTCATGGTCGGTCCTAGCTTGGGCGATCGAGGCGTGTGAAAAGCATTTCTACCATAACATTTCTGCTGAGAATCAATCTTTCATTCGATCAGCCCTAAGGTGAGGCTGAGGATGCCGAGAATCTTGCCGACTTGATTCAGGAAATATTCGGTGAGATCGAGGTCTACAGTTTTGCCTTCGAGCTGCATGAATTTCCAGGTGCTCCCGGTCGTAACGGCTCCAAGAATCATTGGAATTTCCAGACCTTTACGTTGATTAAAAATCTGAGCTGCAACCATTTCAGCTATGCATTGACCTAATCCTAGTTCAATGTTTTCGTTCTTGGCTTCTACAATTGCAATCACTGGCGATTGAATCACGGATTGCTGAGGAGAACGGCTAATCAGAAAATCACAAAACCCATTCAGTCCGCGATCGGCATCGACATTGAACTCTTTGCCAGAGAAGAAACTTACCCGATCGGGATGACTGCGTTTAAGTTCCAATAGGATCGGCGCAATGATCAATTCCGATCGAACTTTCTCAGAGTTAATCGCTAGGGCAACAGGTG
>JAYVVL010000091.1:0-1962 GCA_043787035.1 Synechococcales cyanobacterium | reverse complement strand
GGTTCTTGAAATGGTTTGTCTGCGATGGTGGCTTGGATTCGATTCACTTATTTTTAGAATCGGTGAAGTATTATGGCGATCGGATGCCACATACGTTGGTGAAAAATCTAGGCCGATCGGAAAACTGGTCTGCCCTTGAATCTAGTGAAGCCGTGCAGTCAGCGATTATGACCTATGGCATCAAGACGATCGAATTCCCCCGATTAAGCCCCCATAAATTAGCCACGATCGATGCCCAGCGGATGACCTTCAGTGCCGCGCGGGACAGCACCGATTTGGGCTTGATTGGTCGTAGTCAAATTGTGACCTATTTAAAAACAGCTTATGCCGCTTTGGATCAATCGGGATGGACACCCGCCGCATCGCTAAATCTA
Source organism: Synechococcales cyanobacterium (assembly GCA_043787035.1). Taxonomy (GTDB): domain Bacteria; phylum Cyanobacteriota; class Cyanobacteriia; order Leptolyngbyales; family Leptolyngbyaceae; genus JAAFJU01. The sequence goes on along the minus strand of JAYVVL010000091.1, from coordinate 1,588 downwards.
CCCCCAGCACGAAAGGGAGAAGCTAAATCATGATGAATCCAAATCATGCGATCGTCCCTGCATCTCCACCGATAGAACCGCTTCGGATGCGGATTCACCGACTGATGACGGAGAAGAAAATCACGCCCGATGACCCGACGTATGATGTTTTGCTGGGTGAGGTGATGATTGCTGAGGAATTGGAGCGGTTATTGAGTGAGGCTCCTGCATCTATTTTGAGAACACTAAAAACATTGCAGACGGAACGGTTAGTTGATACCGATCGGTACTTAAAAGAATTACGAGAGACAGCAATCAAGCAGCAAGAAGCAAATCTGAAAGCGCAGGAGAGTGCGATTGCTAAATCAGTGACTAGATTACTGCAATTTACCCAAGCTCGATCGGAACTGCAAACCTGGAAGCATGTCGTGCTGCCGATGACGGTGATGGTGCTGATTTTATTTGGGTCGGGTCTAGCATCAGGTTGGTTCAGTGCTATGACGCTATTACCGAAACCCTCACCGATCGCCCCTGGTCAGCCTGTAAAATTGACGCAACGTCAGGTCGAATATTTAAACATTCTAGGAAAACCAGAGGGGCAAGTGGCGATCGACATTGTGAGATACAACCCCGGAAAGATTGAGGAATGTTTGCAAAGTCAAGCGTCGATGCTGAAGAGTATGGTCTTCATTCCAGCCTTGGGGAAGGTTGAGTATGGGGCTTGTGTGCTGTGGTTGGTGCCGACGGAGCAGCGACGATTTTCGCCCTGATTTAAGAAAGGTAAGCCTAGGGCGTTGATGGCAATGAGGTCAAAATTTAAGCGCCAAGCGAGTCTTTGGGCCGACGATGCCGTCGATCGACTTAGATTGGATCGATCGCTGAAAGGCCATCACGGCACCTCTGGTATTTTCACCAAAAAAGCCATCGATATCTCCCGGCTTAAACCCTTTAGCGAAAAGTGCTTTTTGGAGTTTCAGTACATCGTCACCGTTGGAGCCAAGCTGTAACGATCGGATGGGTGGATTTTGACTTAAGTCATCTCGACTGAAGATAATCTCCAGGCGGTCTGTCACTTCTTTCCGGAGTCGTGGAAGCTGATTATAGAGCCAGTCACCCGGACAATCGGTCTCGCTAAAATCCCGGTGGCCTTTAATATTAACTGGGCTAATTTTACAAGACCTGCAAAGGGAGATGCAGAGTTGTACTAAGCTATCCCACTGTTGGGGTTCCATTTGAAACGTCATAAAGTTCCCTTCATTTTCAATACCAGGGGACTGATTTCCACCGCCTAGTTTACCGGGGTCTTTGGCAGCGTGGGCTGACTTAATGCACCGTCCTTGCTGGATGGCATTGAGAGATCCATGTCGGCCTTCGAGAATAAAACCTCCCGTGGTGTTCAGGAAGTTATGGCCAGAATCGGACCAACCGTTATCGTCCATGTGCCAATGTTGAATGTCACGGGCAAGTTGCTTTGCACCCTCCAAAGTGTTCTGAGAGAAAGCTTCGAGGGCATTTGGGGTGTCGGTATTGTGAATAACAATGTAATGGGGTTTTGTGGGGGCAAAGGGTGATTCTCCCAGCACAGGAGGCTTTGCATTCCACTCATCAG
>JAYVVL010000090.1:0-15493 GCA_043787035.1 Synechococcales cyanobacterium | reverse complement strand
TTAGAGTATTTTATGAATCCCATTTTTGAATTATTGCTGTACAACATCGAAGAGTTCATTCATGCTGTAAATCATGGCAACTTGATTCTAAGCTCCAGCATCAACGCATTGCCTCATCGCTATCGATCGAGTCCCGTGACTCCACAACGATTTATTTAAGATGCCTACGATCGTAATTGAGCAATGCCACGATTAGCAGCAGCGATGGACCTGTCTCGCGTTTCTGGAGTCCGATCAAAAACCATGTAGAAATCAGATGGTTAGTATTGAGAAATACCACTAATCAGATCATTTGATGAATGATCGGTTGATAGATTAAGTCATCACTGGTTAAAGTAAGCATCAGATTTAACAACAGGACTTAAAGATGTTGCAACACCCTATTGCCCCTGTGGCAATCTCTGTACAGCCCTCACTTCAGCCGATCGAAATTCCAGTAAGACCCTGGTACAGAAAGTTTCGGCGCAGTCATCTTGTTCGTATATTGGAAACGGTCCAAGATGTGATTGTCGTTTCCTTATGCATCGGATTGTTTTGTGTGATGGTTTTACAGCTGAGGGAAATCTTTCTTTCGCTGGTAATGACGCTACGATTCCATGACATTACGGCTGATATTTTATTCATCCTGATTTTAGTAGAGTTGTTTCGGCTGTTAATTATTTATCTCCAAGAGCAACGAGTTTCCATTGGGGTTTCGGTGGAGGTGGCGATCGTATCTGTCTTACGGGAAGTCATTGTTAAGGGCGTTCTCGAAGTCGAATGGCAGCAGGTGATTGCAACCTGTGCTTTTCTGCTGGCGATGGCCGTTCTGCTTGTGGTGCGCGTGTGGATACCGCCGACTTTTGAGGGCATCAACCCCGAACAACAGGTGTCCGATCGCGTTAAGGATTTTAAATCGAACCATTGATTAAGGCGGACGATCGGAGGGATTAGCTAACTAGTGGTCTACGGCATAAATTTCTTCTCACCTCTAGTTCCTCTTCTAGGGGGCGAGGAGAGCCGGATTCAAGGTCATGCCCGATCGGTTGCTTAGATGGGTTAGAGTCCGGTTCAAACTCTGTTCGTTCATCCCTAGGAAAAAAGTCTGGGTGGTGGGATCGGGGCGAGCACCGACGTTCCAAGCACGACCCATTTCAAAGAAGGGGGTTGGGTGCAAGATACTCTTTTTCTGTGACCCAAATTTGAAGAGCGGAATTCGGCATTCAACAGACAGCAAGATTCCACTGTCCGCCAATACTGCATCCTGACGATACCCGCGCACCGTCTCTTGACCGCCTAGCCCAAACTGCTCCAGTCCCAACAACCCTCGATCGGCCATCTGCATGTCTCCGTGTACCAGAAGTAAGGTGTCGGGTACTAACAGTCGAACCCATTGGCCTTGACCACGCCAGGTAAAGAAGCGGCTATCTAGTCCTTTACCGTCGGGACGAAAGGAGGCTCCGAAAGCATCGACGCCAAAGCTAAACTGCGATCGAGCGGCTAAGACCTGCTTTTCACTGCGGCCTAGTCCACTCTTGGAGAAACCGCAGCGCTAAGACCCGCGTTTTACCTTCGGCATCGACGCCGACGATCGGTGCCGACGCTGGGCGATCGGTTGTTGTCGAGGGTAATTTTGAAGTCGAGGCTTTTGGCGATCCGGCAGCGGCTAAAATCATCGGTGCGATCGTGGGTAAAGATTTTGCTGCAAACCGAACTTAGCCTTGGGACAAGGAGCCTTGAAACATGGAAATTTGTGGGGGGTGACAACAGCAGAGACCTCTGAACTGTTCTGGAGCAAGTTTTAAATTATTCTCAACAATGATAAATAATTGCAAAAACGTCTTTCCGGATATTACCCATCAGAAGACAATTCATATCAGTTTTGCATAAGAATTTCTGAATATCCTTAGCAATTTGAGATGATGAGAAACGATAGAACGGTTCATCGCTGGATTTTTTTGAGATGGCGTTCGATCGGTTTTTTATAAGGCAAGTGCGATGCGTATTTTGGTGATGGGTGGGACTCGATTTATTGGGGTGTATTTGACCCAGCAGTTGGTCCGGGAGGGTCATGAAGTGGTGCTCTTCAACCGGGGCAAGAAGCCGTCTCCCGTGCCAGGGCTGAAGGTAATTAAGGGCGATCGGACCGTTGCGGCGGATTTGAATCAACTGGCAGGCGAGTCGTTTGATGCAATTTTTGATAACAATGGCCGTGAACTGAGTGACACGCAGCCACTCGTCGAGCTATTTAATGGCAAAGTCCAGCATTTTATTTACATGAGTTCGGCGGGCGTCTATCTCAAGTCTGACCAAATGCCGCACACCGAAGGCGATGCCGAGGATCCCAAAAGCCGTCACAAGGGCAAGAACGACACCGAAGCGTACCTGATTCAATCCGGCATCCCCTTTACCTCCATCCGCCCGACCTACATCTACGGTCCCCAAAACTACAACGACCTTGACGCCTGGTATTTCGATCGCATCCTCCAAAACCGTCCCGTCCCGATTCCCGGCCATGGTCAACACCTGACGCAGTTGGGCCACTGCGGTGATCTTGCTGACGCGATGGTGAAGGTGTTGGGCAATCAGACGGCGATCGGTGAAATTTATAATATTTCCGGTGACAAAGCTGTGACTTTTGACGGATTGGCTAAAGCCTGTGCAATCGCGGCAGGTCAGGACCCCGAAAAGCTGAAGCTCATCCACTACGATCCCAAGTCATTTGATTTTGGCAAAAAGAAAGCCTTCCCCATGCGTCCGCAGCATTTCTTCTGCTCAATCGATAAAGCCAAACGAGATCTCAACTGGGCACCGAAGTTTGATCTAATTGCGGGACTAAAAGATTCGTTACACAACGATTATCTAAAATCGGACCGTAAAGAGAGTGCGATCGATTTTTCGACCGATGACTTGATTTTGGGTTAGCGATCGATCTGAAAATCCTTTCGTGGGGATCGAGTGTGTGCGATCCCCCTTTGCATCTTAAGAGTGTGGCTTACAATCCCTCGATCGGTTATGAAATTTCTCACCACCACTTGGAACCGCACGATCGTTGGCGCAAGCCTCTCCTTGGAGAATCGCCTTCACGTCCCGTCCCAGGCAGCCGCAGCCCTCCTCCAACACTTATGCAGGGCTTACCAATCTCCTATGCGTCACTACCACAATCTCCAGCATCTCCAGCAAATGCTCACCTTGCTCGAAACCATTCATCTCGACGATCGCGCTTGCGTTACGCTTGCCGTTTGGTTTCACGATGCGGTATGCAACGCGCGCCGAGGCGATAACGAAGAAAAGAGTGCGCAATGGGCCGTCAGTTCACTTTTAAAACTCGGAATTCCAACCGCCCAAATCGATCGAATTTCTTACCTAATTCTCGCCACCCAATCCCATCATTCAAATACTGAAGACCTAGATTGCCAAGCGCTTCTAGACTGCGATCTCTCTATTTTGGGAACGCCGCCCGATCAGTACCAAACCTACTCCCTCGCCATCCGTCAGGAATATCATTGGGTCAGTGACGACGCTTACCGCACCGGACGATCGCGCGTTCTTCAACAGTTTCTGGGTCGCGATCGGCTTTACCATGGCCGCGAACTACACGCTTATGAAACCCGCGCTCGTCAAAACTTAACCACCGAACTCGCCACCCTAGCCGGCCACGTTTTCCTGAGCGCTGGATGAATTTTACTTGTAAGGCCAGATATCTCACAAGCCAATGCTCTTATAAAACGCGATGCCCTTGTGGTATTTGAGGTGACCAATGACCAAGCGATCGACCCCGCGAAAGTTTTGGATGGTCTCGAAGACATGAACACAATTATAAAAACCATCACAATTATAAAAACCATTCCGATCCCAAAGAGTGTACGGATGGGAGACAGGGCGCGGACGGACAAACAGGCTCGGGTAGGCGGGATGAAAAGATCGGACCTTCTGGAGACCACATTTAGCGTGCGGATACGATCGATCGGCAGCAACGGTCGCTGGGGGGATCGTCAAATTCGACAACCCAATATGAAGGCGTAGTCCCGGCGAATCTCGTAACTCGCGACTACAACCGTTTTGTGCTGAATCTGGGAGCCTTGCCCGTGGATGCAGAAGTTTTTAAAGCGGGCGCTGAACTGGCAATTGAGATTACCGCCGAGCGAGCGATCGGAGCACGACCGACCCGAAAGACCATCGACTGGTCTGGGACGGTGTATTAGCAACATGATGAAGAGGTAATCTAAAAAAACGATTGAATCCATGAATCGATCGTTCTTTCAATTGCATCATAAATGGGTTAAGACCATAAGTGCATCAAGGCTGACTAAGGCTTAGGCACCGCAACGCGATTCCCAGGCACCACTTGGTTCTGATAAGAGAACACTTCCCGACTCCGGGGATCGACAAAGACCTTCACCCACTGAACATCGTTGTTGCCGTTGGCCGCATTACTACCCGGAGTCTGGACGCGGGTGAAATTTTCCAACCGTCTACCCGTAGCGTCTAGGAAGGGCTTATCGACTCGTTGATAGTGAGAGTCACCATGTACATAGGCCACGGGCTTACGGAACGCAATGACTTCTGCCCGAAGTGCCAGTAGATAGTCCTTGAAACCATCGGGCGATTTGATCGGACCAGCAGGGTCGGACGCGGGTAGATTATCAGTCTGCGCTAAAGTTTTTGGATCGCGCAAGGGCGCACGAGTAACATCGCTCAAATCCCAGCCGGGATCCGCTTGAGTAATGATCATGACAGCGGCTGAATTGCGTGATTTAGCTGCTGCAAAAGACGCCTTCATCCAGGCAATATTCGCGGCATTGCGAGCTGTGTACTCAGCTTTATCAGGAGCCGTATCGCAGAGATTGTTACACGAACCCTGAACGTTCAGCGTCAAATAAGTAACATTACCGACCGACCAGCGGCGGTTTTCAACATAAATCCGCTGGACCTCTTGTTTCAGGCGGCGTTGCCCCTGGGAATAGGGGGTACTAAAAAAAAATTGTCGTTCGCGTTTCAGTCGTTCGAGAGAGTTGAAGCCTCCATTGGAAGGCCGATCGCAGTCCACCCAGTCATTGTCGCCCGGTGTAAACATGGCGGGGGCTTTCAACGCATTTAAGTAATCGAGTGACTGCTTATAAAGCGCATCGCTACAACTGGTGGGGGTGACGGATCCGACAGTGGCATTACCCGCTTTAAGGTCACCATCATGCACCGTGAAGGCAAGATTTTGCGAATTCATGTCTGCGATCAGGTTAGGAACCCCAGTCTGTGCCTGCACGTCGGAGTAGGGAAGATCGCCCCACAGGCCGATCGCATAGGTCCCAGACTCTCGATCAGTGGCCATCGCCAAGCGAGGGATTGCGGACAAAATCGGTAACACTATGGCGAGTAGCCCGATCGATCGGAACAAGCGCGATCGGGTGAGGCGCAGCAAAATCGACGGCGTAACAAGCTTCGTCATTGGATAGCCTCAGCAATAGATTGTTTTCGGAAAGTTTTTAATCCAGCCTCAGCGTATCGGGTTGTTAGTGATTGCGCGGTTATGAACAGATTATAGATAGGTAGTATTTTGGGTATTTCACTAAAGTTTCATGAAGTAGTCATAAATTCTTCACACAAACTTCATGGAAAATTTATTGAGTGGCCGGACCGCATTCAATTCACCGATCGCTTTTTCTCAGATTGCGATCGCACCCACTCTGCGGTGAACACTGCAATTCCTGAAGTCACGAGCAGCACCACACTCAAGGCATTGAGATCCGGCGTAATATTGGTCCGAATTCGGCTAAAAATTTCCATCGGCAACGTGTTAACTCCGCCCCCTGCGGTAAAACTAGCGATCAAAAAGTCATCCATACTAGATACAAATGCCAACAAACATCCTGATATAATTCCAGGCATCAACTGCGGCAGGAGCACCTGCAAAAAGGCTTGGAACGGCGTCGCTCCGAGATCTAGCGCCGCTTCCTCAAGGTGAGGATCAAGGTCGTTCAGCCGTGAGGAGACCGTCAGTGCCACGTAGGCTAGACAAAACACGACATGAGCCGCAACAATAGTCCCCAAACTCAACGGCACCGACATCGCCGCCAGAAAAACCAGCGTCGAAACGGCAATAGCAATATCTGGAATAATCAGCGGCAGATAGCCCACGCTCTGAAATACTTGGCGGCCCGGAAACCGATATCGGGCCAGTCCCACTGCCATCAACGTACCTAGAACCGCCGCGATCGCCACCGAAAGCGTCGCCACCATCAAACTGTCCCGCAGCGCTCCAATAATCCGTTCGTCCTGGAAAAATTTGACATACCACTTCAGCGAAAACCCAGTCCACCGGGCACTAACGGACGAGGCGTTCACGCTATAGACCGTCAACACGGCAATGGGCAAATACATAAACCCAAACATCAACACCGAAAACCACGTTTGCCAAATTGATCTAAGTTTCATTGCCATTCGTCCTAAATGAGTTCACCCACTCCAAACTTAGCCATAGAACGGCTCTATAGCACTGCTGCATCCCGATCGCCGTACTTGATGATTAAGACGATGGCCAACGTCACCATCATGATAAGCACCATGCTCAGCGCCGATCCCAATCCCCAATCCGGCGCTGAACCCAAAAACTTGGCATAAACCAACCGCGCAGCCGTCATACTCCCCGTCCCGCCCAGCAATTCAGGATTCACAAAATCGCCAATCGCATTAATAAACACTAACAAGCTCCCCGCCGTGATTCCCGGCAGCGACTGCGGCACCGTCACCCGCCAAAACGTCTGCATTGGCGTCGCCCCCAGATCCGCCGATGCCTCCAGTAGCCGCCTGTCGAGCTTCTCCAAAGAGGTATACAAAATCAGCACCATATAGGGCAACAGGCCATAGGTCATACCAATCAACACCGCTGGCATTTGGTTCATTAGATCTAGAGACGGCAACCCGATCGCATTGAGCATCGTATTGAGCACCCCAGTCCGCCGCAAAATACTAATCCAGGCATAGGAACGCAGCAGCGACGACGTCCAGAGCGGCAACACAAACCCCATCAACAACAGCGTCCGCCATCGCGCTGGAGCCAAAACACCAATCCAGTAGGCCACCGGAAACCCAAGAATCAAACAGAGCACCGTCGTCATCCCGGACAGCAAAAGCGATCGTCCGACCACTAACAGGATTAACGGATCCATCATCTTGATGTAATTGCCAAGGCCCGATGGATTAACCAAATCCCCCGGACGAATTCCCGGCACTAAGCTCAATTCAAAAATTAACAGCGTCGGCAACACCAACATCAAGCCTAACCATACGCCCGCCGGGGCCAGCATCAACAGTGGCTCGATCCATCGGGGCAGATTTATTTTTGAAAGACTTATTTTTGAAAGGGGGGGCTTCTGGATGGCCATGGGGATTTTGCGGGTAGAGAACTCTGACGATCACGGAAACAACACCAACATCGATCTAGCTCGCATTAAGCTGGGTCCAATATCGATCGTAAAGCGCCTCCGTCACCGGATTCACCGTCGTCATGCCTTCGCATCTTGCCATAATGTTACTGGTGGGATAGCTGACGAGGTTTGACTGAATGTCGGCAGGAAGACGCTTGATGGCTTTGACATTGGGGGTTGTGATCGCAAGACGCACGGCGAGGCGAGCGGCCATTTCTTCTTGGAGGACGTAGTTCATCCATTGGTAGGCCGCACCGGGATTAGGGGCAGCTTTTGGGATAACCATCCAGTCACTCCAGAGTGAGCTTCCCGGCAGCGGCACGACATAGCGAAGTTGAGGATTTTCTTTGAGCAGAATGGCGGCATCGGAAGAGTAGGTCATCGCTACCCACAGATCGCCTGCGGTGATTTGCGTTCGCCATCCGTCGGTCGTGAAGCTGGAAATATAGGGCTTGAGCTTCACGAGTTTGTCGTAAGCCTGCTTGATTCGATCGGGATTTTCTTCATTGATCGAGTGGCCCATGGATTTCAGCCCCATGCCCAACACTTCACGCGGATCGTCGAGCAGCGTCATTTTGCGGGTGAGCTTTTCTTTGTTTTTCCAGAGATAGTCCCAGTCCGAAATACCCTCAGGAATCTTTTCGCTGTTGTAAATAAGTCCGGTTGTCCCCCAGGAAAAGGGCACGCCATAGTGATTGTCGTCATCGGCGCGGGAGTGCCGAAACTGGGGCATGATGCTATCAAGATTTTCGAGGCGGGAATGATCGAGCTGGGCTAATATTCCGGCATTGATTAGCTTGGGCAAAAACGATTCGCTAGGGTAAAGAACACTGAAGTTTGATCCTTTCCCCGCTTGAATCGATGCCAACATTTTTTCATTAGAATCAAAGACTTCTGAAGTGGTCTTGATGCCGTTGTGTTTCTGAAAGTCTTTAGTCAGTTGTGGATCCACATACTGTGACCAAGTGTAGATAAAAAGTTCTTGAGGATCTCCTCCTGTGAGCGGTTGGTCCCGAACATTGCCCAGCCGCCAGCCACATCCCGTTGCGGTTTGGGAGAGTCCAAGTCCAGTCGCGCCTAGGGCCGCACTCTGGAGAAAGCGGCGGCGGGAGGTTCGGGTGGCTGGGAGTCTTGGCATGAGCTTGGGGAATTGTGAATGCAGAAGTGTGAACGGGAAATTTTAGAGATTATGAATGGGAGATGGCGAGGCAGTCTTGGGGTGTCCAGGCGAGGTAGACAGGACCGGGGATGGTCAAGGCATCGGTGGTGGTGGGTTGACGGACGACGAGGGACAGGCCCGATCGGGTTTTGACGACGCAGTTGATGTGGGTGCCGAGGTACATCACTTCCACGATCGAGCCTTCATACCAGTTAAGCGGGCGGTTAGAGTCAGGCTGGGGCTGCGATCGCAAAAGCTGGATTTTCTCAGGCCGCACGTTGACCATCACGCGTCCAGACGTCAGAGGTCGATCGCCTGTCTGAATCGGCTGCACCTGAAGTTTTTGACCATCGTCGGTTTGGATCCAAAGCATGGACGGGTGAGAGCCTTCGATTTTGCCGGGAATAAGATTTGCGTCGCCAATGAATTCAGCCACAAACTGACTCTGAGGCCGATCGTAGATTTGGCTGGGGGTGCCGACTTGTTCGATTTTGCCGTCTGCCACCACTGCAATGCGATCGCTCATGCTCAACGCTTCTTCTTGATCGTGCGTCACCATGACAAAGGTCATCTTGAGTTCCCGGTGGAGGCGCGTGAGTTCAAGCTGCATTTCTTTGCGCAGTTTCAGATCTAGTGCCCCGAGGGGTTCATCAAGCAACAACACCGCAGGGCGATTAATCAACGCCCGAGCGAGGGCGACTCGCTGCTGCTGTCCGCCAGAGAGCTGACTCGGAAACCGTTTTGCTAAGGCGTCAAGCCGAACCAGTTTTAAACTGTCTCGAACGCGAGTTTGGATTTCGCCCCGGCTGAGATTCTGAATTTTGAGTCCGAAAGCAATATTGCTCTCTACATTTAAATGACTGAACAGCGCATAGCTCTGAAATACCGTATTGACAGGACGCTGATAGGGTGGAATCTGGGTCATCAAGCGTCCTTGCACTAGCAAATCGCCACTCGTTGGTGTCTCAAAGCCTGCGATCATCCGCAAAATTGTCGTTTTCCCGCAGCCCGACGGACCCAAAATACTAAAAAACTCACCTGCTCGGACGTCCAAATCAATCCCGCCAACCGCCATTTCGCCACCAAAAAACTTAGAGACATTTCTAAGTTCTACGTCCAGTCCAGCCTGTCGCCCGGCGTGCATTGAGGATAAAGGTACAGTCTGATGAGTCATATCCATGGCGTCAAATGTCACCTGTATTGTAATCAGTGGGTCTCAATATGAAGCGATTTTATAAAAGTCCTCCACTCAAGACGTTCCCATCCTCCGATATAGTGATGAGCATGGTAACGAGATAAAACTCTAGAGTAATGTTCCCACTTTGTCTGCACCATACTAAAAACTCATGCAATTTTCTCAAAACCCTGATCAACAACGTGCCCGAAAAGTTGGACGAAAAAGTCAGTCAGTGGTGATGATGATTGCTTGTGTCGCGCTTATTGTAGGCGGATTGGGGGGACGAATTGCCTATCTCCAGCTTTTAGAGGGCACCCAAAACCGTCAACGAGCCGAAAACAATCGGGTCAGGCTGATCGCAAAAATGCCGGAACGGGGACGGATTTTGGATCGGAAGGGGCGGGTGCTGGCCGGGACTCGGCTGACTCATTCGGTGTATCTGTGGCCGCTCGCGCTTAAGCAGACCGACTGGGGGAAGACGCTATCTAAATTATCTGTGATTCTGAATGTGCCTGAGGCGGACATAAAGAAGCGGCTAGAACGAGAAGGCTATCAGTCTGCCAGTTTGGTAAAAGTCGCTCGGAATATCAGTCCGCAGCAAATTACGGCGTTGGCGGAAGCGAGTAATGAGCTACCGGGCGTTCAGGTAGATGGGGAGACGTCGCGGGAGTATATCCATGGCGACCTAGCGGTGCATGTGCTGGGGTATACCGGGGAACTGACGGATGAAAATTATGTCAAGCTGCGGAACGAAGGCTACCGGTTAGGGGATGTCATTGGCAAGATGGGCATTGAGGCAACCTATGAGAAGCAGTTGCGCGGCGAGGGGGGGGGGCAGCAGGTGGAGGTCGATGGGACAGGGCAGGTGGTGCGGGTGCTTAAGGACAAACCCAGTCGATCGGGGAAAGATATTACGCTGACCCTAGATCTGGATTTGCAAAAGGCGGCGGCAGAGGCGTTGAATGGGGTAACGGGTTCTATTGTGGCGATCGACCCGAAAAACGGGGCCGTGCTGGCCCTAGTAAGCAATCCAGGATTTGACCCAAATATCTTCACGCGACGGGTCTCTCAGGAAATGTGGAATAGGCTGACGAGTCTGAATGATCCATTTCTAAATCGGTCGCTTCAGACCTTTCCGCCGGCGAGTACGTTCAAAATTGTGACGACGGTGGCGGCCATAGAGAGTGGGAAGTTCACAGGAGATGAGGTGTTTCAGACCTATCCATCCTTGACGATCGCGGGAACGACCTTTGGGGAATGGAATCATGCGGGCTTTGGGCCTTTGGGCTTTCCGGGGGCAATGGCGAACAGTAGCGATACGTTTTTTTATCAAGTGGCGCAAGAGATGGGCGGCGCACCGATTATTGATTGGAGTCGGCGCTTTGGCCTAGGGGCGTTGACGGGCATTGATCTAGTGGATGAAGTGGATCCGGGCTTGGTTCCCGATGCGGCTTGGAAGTTGAAACATGAAAAAATTGCGTGGTCTATTGGGGATACGGTGAATATGTCCATCGGGCAGGGGGCGTTGCTGACGAGTCCATTGCAGGTCGCGATGATGTTTTCAGTGGCGGCGAATGGGGGATTCAAGGTGAAGCCACATTTGCTTAAGGACAATGAAGAAGCTCACAACTGGCGCGAGGATCTCAAGCTGAAGCCCAAAACGCTGGAGGTCTTGAAAGAGGGGTTGCGAGGGGTGATTGACTATGGAACGGGAAATGGGCTGAAGGGAGGAGCGGTGACGATCGCGGGCAAAAGTGGGACGGCGGAGGATCTTGGCGATGGATCTCACACTTGGTTTGGAGCCTATGGACCCACGGAGAAGCCTGAGATTGTGGTGGTAGCGTTTGGGGAACGTACGGGGGGAGGCGGAGGGTCGTTGATGGGTCCAAAGGCGAAGCAAGTCGTAGAAGCGTATTTTGCGATTAAGAATGGAACCCATCAAAAATCTCAGAACGAGAAGAAGAAGCCTGCGGAGTAAGGCTTGGCGCTCAGAAGCTTGAAATTGCTCACAGGCTCAATATCCTAGAGCTTATTGTTTCCCCCGATCGGACGGGTTGGGGCGTGAAAATTTAGAGGTCTGACTGACCCTAGTCTCGATCGAATAGCGATTGGTAAACCTTCTGGTGTTCTAAGTCTTTGAGCATGATCTCAATGTGAATCGTTTCGCTGTTGTTATCAAACTGTGTGGCGATCGTGTCTAATAGATTTTTAGCAGATTCGATCGAATTAAACGTTCTTTGAATGCGTTTTTGAGAAGATGGGGGGCAATCGATCGAAAGATGTTGGGCGTTAGGTTCAACCGATATCAGGCTATGGGGTGCCGTTCGACCGTGACCTAAGTTTGCGATCGTTCCGTCCAAAATAGGCTCTTGCCCCAAGTCAATTTCAGCTAAGCGCTTGTAGTCTGGACTTACCTGCTCAACAATCAGTTTCTCACGGCGGACGGGAACTTCTACTTGTAAAAGACACGTTTCGATTTCTTTACGAATAACAATTTCACCAACTTTTCGCCGAATGAAATCAACTATCAGTCGTTCTTCTAATAAAGAAATTTTCTCTTCAGTTACTTCTTTTGAGATTGGATTTTCAAGTCGTTGAAAATCAGTGAGATCAGCATTTTGCTGATGCTCTTCAGAAGGGCCAGAAATCATAGCTGTCCTTAATATATGAGATTATATTGCCCTAATCTAAATGTTTGTAAGCGTTTAGATAAAGGTGATTGAGAGTTCGACCAAGTAACCAGAAGGAACGATAAGTTAGACTCAAAACGAGCAACCTGGAATTTTATCCAGCCTCAAATTATCTTAAGTCTAACTGAGTGAACCTATTGACACCTAAGCCTATTTGGCTCGTTCAGCAACTGGGCGACCTTCAGAGTCTTTGACATCAAGTTCTTCTCGACGCAGTTGTTCTTCTGCCGTAGCAGTCTCCTGATCAACCACCTTACTGACGCGTACTTCCTCTCTTACGAAAGTCTCTTTATGGAATTCTGGGACCTCTTCATACACTTCCACTCGTGAAACTTCTCCTGCCTGGAAGTTGGCTTCACTTGGGGCGACCGTAGCTCCAGCATGAACAGGCACGCGTTCGACGACGATTCGTTCTTTCTCTATTCCGACAGAAGCCCGCGCGGTCTCAGTCTCAACCCGCTTGCTAATGACGGCTTCTCCCGCTTTCTGACGAGTCTTACCTGTGATAAGCCGTTCTTCATAGAGCTTGAGATTGGGATGATTCTGATCATTTAAGGCATACAGATCAGGTTCTTTCTCGTACTTATAGTTGTCACCATTGTAGCCTTCATGTCCAACCCCTAAATCACGCGTAGAATCAGAATTTGTCATCGGCGACGCACTCTCAGTCGCTCTATAGCCTGCCGCTACTGGCTGAGCCGCTGATTGTGTAGCATTACGATAAACGTCACGCACCTTTTCTTCGTGCTTGTAATCAATGACTGAATCATTGGTAAATTCTGGGAGAGCTTCAACTTGTGCTTTGGTTAAGTTATCGGCATAAACCCGATCGCGCTCGTAGTCAATGCGCGCCCGTCCAATGGGAAACAGAACCTTCTTCCCTAAAATCCATACTCCAGTGTTAATGACCAAGTAGCGCAATTGCCCTTCATCATCCACCAAAACATCATCTACTGAACCAATTTTATCATTTCCAGCATAGAGATCTAAACCTCTAAAATCATGATTATCAAAATGCATTTGATAATCTGGATCAAAATCCTTAATTCTATGAAGAGCCATTTTCTAATCCCGTCATTAACGTGCTGAGACTTACTTTTTAACAATATTTTTTTTATTCCTATGAGTCATCTTTCGATCTACCGATGTCTATCCCATCATTAGGATTACACCAAGGATTTCAGCTAAGTTTCGGCGAGCGAGCTTATTCAAGTCGAGAACGAGAGCGCAGTCACCCTCAAACGATGGGTGAGTAATGCCCTTTTCTAAAAGGTAGAGAAAATAGCTCTGGCTCATCATCTTTCTGTGATGGTTCTGCAACATTCGGTTAAGCTAACCTATCGGCAACCCACACCATAGCGTACAGTGTCAGGCGAAACCGGATTTGATACACTTGAATCCGATCGAGCCTTAGTCCATTTAAACGACTCCAAACGACCCCATGTCAGCAGAATTTCGTCAACGCGCCGACTTCCTTGGAACCCAGGTCATCACCCGAGACACGGGCCGAAAACTTGGGGTCGTCAGTCAACTCTGGGTCGATATCGATCGGCAAGACGTCGTAGCTCTCAGCCTGCGCCAAAATCTTTTCTACGGTACGCCCCAGCCCATGATGCTTGACAGCATCCGGCAGATTGGCGATGTCATCCTAGTCGATAACGAAAACGTCATCGAAGATATTGACGTCGAGCGCTACACCAGCTTGATCAATTGCGAAGTCATCACCGAAACCGGAGAACTGCTCGGGAAAGTCCGAGGGTACAAGTTTGACATCGACACTGGAAAGCTTGAAACCCTGGTGGTTGCGGCTCTCGGGTTTCCATTGATTCCGGATCAAGTCGTCAGCACTTTCGAGATGGCCATGACTGAAGTGGTTAGCAGCGGACCCGATCGGCTTATCGTCTATGAAGGAGCCGAAGAGCGCCTTAAGCAAATCACTGTCGGTCTCCTAGAGCGCGTCGGCCTCGGCAAAGCTCCCTGGGAAAAAGACAACGAATATGCGCCCCCCGCCCCCGTTCGCACTGAAAATCAACTTCCCTCCGGCCAACGCGAACCCCTTCAAGCTCCCGCCATGCGTCGCCCTGAGCGAGTCTCCGAGCCGATCGAAGAAACCTGGGATGAAGATAACTGGGAACCCGTGGAAGCTCGCCAGCCCCAAGCCCCCCAGAAAGCTCGACTCTACCAAGATGACGATGCAGAAGACAACTGGAGCAACGCTAGCACCAACAATCCGATCGATGATGGCGACCTGATTCCTGAAGGCGATTATGAAACCACGGATTATGAAACCATGGATTACGCAACGGTGAATGAGGCCATCGTAACGAAAGCCGCGTCCGCCATGGCGCAGCCAATCAAAGCTAGCGCCGTGGAGATTGATGAATCTGCGGAAATCGAACCAGAGGCTAGTAGCCCTAAGTCAGACCCTGACCCGTGGACCGACGCAGATGGGGGCGACGAGGCAACCAGGCCGAAGCTCAGTATTCCTGAAAAAGTCCAGGAACCCGAGGACGCGTAGCGTACATTGATGCCGATTCAATTCATTTTGTTGGGGTTAACCGCCTCATATGGCATGGTTGCCTGTGCGATTGAAGACCACTCCCCACCGCCGGGATAACGCATCATGATTCACAATAGCGCCCTGCATCTTTCCATTCTTGAACCTGTTATCCCACCCATAAATTCCATCACGATCGTGCTGGATCATAGTTTGGGTGGTATCGAAGGGTACTTAATCACAGAACAGTTGTTGCAATGTGAGCCATAATGTGAACGAGTATGCTTCTACGATCGTGTGGGCTATGGTTGGAGCGATCATCGTTTTGAGTCTAGAATCAGCGATCATATTGTCACTGAGCTGAATGCATTACTGACCCAAGCCAACATCAAACCGCCTTACCTTTTAGTTGGGGATTCGTTTGGGAGTTACAACATGCGGCTGTACGCCGATCGCTATCCTGAACAGGTCATTGGATTAGTGCTGACCGATGGGTTGCATGAATCGGGAATGTTAGCGATGCCGATTGCGATTAAGGCATTAAAACTTCTGTTTCTATCCGGATTT
>JAYVVL010000089.1:0-5803 GCA_043787035.1 Synechococcales cyanobacterium | reverse complement strand
TCTTGAAGATAGGGATACACCTGCTCCTCTTGCAAGACCCGTCGCATTCGCTGCAATACTTTCGTGTGAATGTCTCCCGTTGTCCCTCGCCATGAACTTGTATTAGCTGCTTTGTCCGTTGGACGAACTTTAACGCTTTTCGTTTTGTCGTTGACATCAATCACTTCCCATACATGGCCCGATAGCGAAATTCGATCGCCCGTTCCCGGTGACACCATGATTGATCCGATCGCTTTCCCGTTATGCGACACGATGTATTCTTCGTTGTCCGGAAAGATCGCATAGAACTTAAAGTTGCGAACAATTTTTTCGCCTTTTAAGCCAATAATTAGCGTTTTCGTTTCAGTAATTTCAACGTGATTGAGTTCAATCCAGTACCGAAGTAACAACCGATAATCATCCTGAGTCACCTGTTCAAAGGGCGGCAGCTTCAACACCTGCTGTGCAAGAGCAGCGGGCGTCATTTCACCGTAGGATGCCAGCGTACTCAGCGTCTGATGATAGAGCAGACTGTAGGGATACTGAAGTGACTGCGGCGGCTCAATCCATTGCTCTTCTAAGTAGAGCTGAATCAGCGCGATCGCCTGCAACAACTGCCATGGAACCTGTTCAGGCAACGTCTCTTCGCCCGTCGGTTTCTCTTCAGCAAAGACCAGCCGCATTTCTGACACGCCCCCACGCCGCCCCGATCGCCCCAGCCGCTGCAAAAAACTGGCCACCGACGACGGCGATTCGAGCTGAATCACCCGATCGAGTTGGCCTAAGTCAATCCCCATTTCAAAGGTAACGGTAGCAGCAGTGACCGCAGGCTGGTCCAGCTTTCGCATCGCCGCTTCAGCCACCGCACGCAAATCGGCTGAAATGCTTCCATGGTGGACATAGTAGACATCCGCATAGCCTTTCGATAGCGCGATCGATCGCATCGCCGTTACGGCATCTTCAGCGGCAGTCCGACCATTGGCAAACACGAGGCACTTCTGATGCAGCGTTTGTTGAAATAAGTGTAAATGGTACGGGTTAAAGGATTGGTCCCGATCGTCTCCTATTGCCCTCACCACCAATCCCGGATCGTAAAAATGCTCAATGGCAAGCTGGATTTTCCGAGCACCCGCACTTTCTAGTTTCGGCGTCGTAACGCATCGCCTCGTTCCCGCCGCCAGCCAGCGTTCCGCCAACGCATAATCTCCTAGCGTCGCCGACAGACCAATTCGCCGAGCTTCATTGCCCGTGAGTTGGGCTAACCTCGTCAGTTGACACAGCACCTGATCTCCGCGATCGCTCCCAATAAACGCATGAACCTCATCAATAATCACAAACTGCAACTGCCCAAATACCCGTCCCAACTCCTTCGCCTTATTAATCAACAAACTCTCTAACGACTCGGGCGTAATTTGCAAAATGCCACGCGGATTTTTAAGCACGCGCGTTTTTTGGCTTTGGGCCACATCGCCGTGCCACATCTGCACCGGAATATCAGCCATTTCTAGCAAATCTGTCAATCGCTCAAACTGATCATTAATCAACGCCTTGATCGGCCCAATGTAGAGCGCCCCAATCCCCGAACTAGGCTGATTATAAAGCTGAGTCAATACCGGAATAAACGCCGCTTCCGTCTTTCCCGCCGCCGTTTCCGCCGAGACCAGCAAATGATCATCGCTATCAAAAACCACCCGGCAGGCTTCGGCCTGAATCGGACGCAAACTAGCCCATCCATTGCGATACATGTACTCCTGAATAAACGGAGCAAGACGGCTTTCTAGCATAGAATATTGAAGCATAAAGGCTTGAACCCGGACCATCCCAAGCTCCTCCGCAAAATGACGGAACTTAGCGATCGATCGCCCGTGGCGCGTTCACCATAGCAGACTTCTGGGCACGTTGAATGTAAGTTCCAAAGGGAGTGATCATCCCAACATTCCTAAGCTAGGAGATCTCCACCGTCCATGAATCTACTCATTAGCCCTCCCGATATTCGGACTGAATCCCTGACCACGACCTTGGTCGCCTTCAGTCCTCAAGAGGCTTATGCGGCCATCACCATTTTGGCGATCGCCTCTGATGGATACCTCGCCCCCGAAGAACTCGACGCCATCACGAGTCATCTTTCCCGAATGCATCTCTTCCAACATCTCCGCCCAGACACCATGGAGCGGATGTATACGAAGCTCTTTGATATCCTCCGGAAAGAGGGTTCTGACCTGCTCATAGAGTCTGCCAAAGAGACTCTCCCGAGCGAACTGCGTGAATCGGCCTTTGCCATGTGCTGCGACCTCACCCTATCCGATGGCTTAATGTCCTTGGATGAGCAAACGTTCTTGAAACAACTCCATCAAGTCCTGGAAATCCCAGACGACATCGCCGATCGGATTCTCAGCGTCATGCACATTCGCAATCGAGGCTAAAATAGCGCTTCTCTCTTCAAACCTGTTCTTCACCCTTGGACCTCCGTCTGAGGGTTTTTTACGCGGATTTTTAAGAGGTTTTTAATCGGTCTTAGCGATCGGTGCAAACAGAAATTCACTCTTCAGTCAATTCACTTGGCTCACCGGGATAAAACACCGCATCTAACGCAACATCAAACGAGTAAGGGGACTCTACCGGAAACTGAGAACCCGGTAAATCGGTCTCAGCCATAGCCAAATCTCGGCCATTGTCGTAAGCATCTTTCACCGCCTGCTCAAGATAGGGCTTCAAGCTCGGACTATCCTTTAGAAGACAGGTAATGTCGCGACGCTGGATACGCAAGGTGGCTAGCCAACTCCGACTACGACACTGGGGCTGATACTCCCATTTCAGCAGATGGCCCAGCACAATACTGAGACGACTGCGAAGTTCCTGACGCTGTTGTTTCCCCAAGCTTTCCACTTCCTCAATCAAATGATCAATGTCCAACTGATTCCAGTCTCTAGACGAGAGGAACTGAGATTGTTCTTGGGTCCAGGCATAGAAATCTGTGTTGTACAGACTCTCGATCGCACCCGCCTCTGAGGCAAGACTTAATGTACGGTTTGGCATGGTCGTTAACCTCTTAGCAATTCTCAAGGACGGGTTCTCTATACAGGATAGCTTTCCAAACTCAACGTCTCGTACTTCAGCAGCACCTTAGTGGCTCGCCGCACTAACGTCTCACCGCCCTTGACCACCACCAAAAACTCCCCCGACTCAATGCGCTGACGGTAAGAGCGCGATTTTTTTCCGCCCAGCACTGCAAAAATCGCATCACTCGCCAGCACACTCCCCATCGCTGCCCCCGCCATACCCAGCACCCCGCCGATCGCCACATTTCCCACATCGCCTGCCCAAGGAAACGTATTCAGCCCCGTGATTAAGTTGAACCCCATCCCAGCCACTAACCCAAACGGAACCAGCCACACCGCCGTGAACTGAAGCCGCTTCCAGGTTTGCTCAATAGGATCCACCAGCCCAAACTCGTCGATGCTCTGAAAGCCGCGTCCAAGAATCGCCCGCGTCTCCGATGGAATATTCTCCCGCCCCAGAGCAAGCAAAGCTTCTTCAGCTTGAATTCGATCGCTCAGTACAGCCACCAAAAAATTGCTTGAATAGTTAACGGTATAATTTGTTGTCATGACGATTGGTAATGCGACGGTTGCATAGTGAAGGTTGCTAGAATCAGAGCCGCACCCAAAGCTGCGCTTCTTCACCAGTTTAGTACGCGATCGCCACTCTACTCGCCAATCCCTATTCTCCAGTCCCACCTACCTAATCCCTATGCTGCCTCGCGAAGACTTACTCAAAGGTGTCGAATACCGTGAAACCATCGCCCTTGCCATCGATCGGGCCGAAAAAGCCATCAAAACCTGGGACGTCGTCTGCACCGACTTTCTATCGCCGCCCGAATGGACTGAAGCGCTGCGAGTTTTTTCTCGGCTAACCGATATCCAGGTCGTGGCCTTTGGCGGTTATCCCCAAGCCGAACGTCAGCGCCTCGCCTTTGCCAGACCTGAAATCCCATTAGACGAAAGTCAAGTCGAACTCGTGGCGCTGGATATTGCCGGGAATTTTCTGTTTGACTCGGCGACCCATCGGGATTTCTTAGGTTCCCTGCTAGGGACTGGACTGGTGCGCGATAAGGTCGGTGATTTGATTATCTTGGGCGAACGCGGGGCGCAGGCGATCGTCGTACCTGAACTGGTCGAATTTTTGGAAGCAACGTTGGTTCAGGTTCGATCGGTCCCGGTCAAAACCAAACGCATCGCCTTTGAGGATCTCAAAGTCCGTGAACCGAAGAAGAAAGACATGACCACCACCGAAGCCTCCATGCGCCTAGATGCTGTCGCCTCCGCAGGCTTCGGCATGTCCCGCAGCAAAATGGTCGATATGATTACCACAGGTGACGTCCGGGTCAACTGGCGAGACGTCACCTCGTCTAGCTACGCGGTCAAAACCGGAGACTTAATTTCTATTCGCGGCAAAGGACGGCTAGAGATTGGAGAAGTGATGGTGACCAAAAAAGATCGGTATCGCGTCCAAATGACTCGATTTCTTTAACTTGAGGGAGAATAGGGGGAGTATAAGGGAGTGAATACGCCATTTATCTAAATGCCCCGTCCCGAGCTGTCTAGTGTCTTTTACTCCGCTTCGTAAATCACGGTTTCCGGTTTCTCGCTGGATCAGCGCACTCCGGAATAACGATCTCGTTCATCCAAACGTGTGGCGTCAAATTATTGTACTGGGATTATTACTAGTCTTCACCTTGCCGCTTGGTCTCTTAATGGAGCAATTTGTGGAGGAACTGGACTCTCAGATTGAATTTACGAAAAAGCAACGGCAAGGATTACGCTACAATCAAGGGCTTTCCCATCTTTTACGGGAGCTGATGGTCTATCGAGAATTGGCGCAGCGCAATCTCCCTAGCAATGACCTACGCTTTCAACTAGTAGGTGCTCGGACGGCTGTGATGGTGAAGATGGAGCAAACTTCTGACTTAGATATGCAGTACGGTTTAGCCTTAGGAACAACCGAACACTGGAGCCATATCCAAGCGGATTGGGGACTGGTGATGAAAGCAGTAGATAATCGAAACTTAACCCGTGAAGAACTATATCTGATTCAGAGCAGTGTAATTAAGGATGTCTACAGTCAAATTATTACCATCGGAAATACCTCTAACTTAATCCTTGACCGCGATCGGCAGACTTACCATATCATCGACAGTCTCATTAATCATCTTCCCGAGGTTATTTCCAAGACTGGGTATGCCCGAGATTTGTACATTAATATTGCGGAAGAGACCCTAGCGCCCAATGACACGCCCATTCGTGCCAATGCGGAGTTAGCATCGCTCAAAGGTGCCATTCAAGAAAAACTGGATCATCTCCAGAATAATCGAGTCATTATTG
This sequence comes from Synechococcales cyanobacterium, assembly GCA_043787035.1. Taxonomy (GTDB): domain Bacteria; phylum Cyanobacteriota; class Cyanobacteriia; order Leptolyngbyales; family Leptolyngbyaceae; genus JAAFJU01. The sequence continues at coordinate 443 of JAYVVL010000089.1, read as the reverse complement.
TGGAGAGTAATCCTAATCTAGAACTCCCCAATTCTCGTTTTTTGAAGGCGGAGGAGCAAATTATTGCGTTCAAAAAGTATCTTTCTCCAGAGCTATCTAAGACATCACCGAATGCTGCCGCAAAAGCTCTTGTAATTGACGTTGCAGAAGATACCTTAAATTCACAATTTCTTCTATACGATGCGTTGGTCCTAGTAAGCGATCGGCTTTTGGACGATCGGATTGTTCAAAAAACCATGCGCAAACGTCAAGTTCTAGTCTTTACTATTCTGGCCCTTCTCGCGATTATCAGCATTTACACAGCTCTCGCCAAAACGTGGCAAAATCGTTTCCAAGCCGCTCAACGCCTTAGAGTTCAGTACAAAACAACCCGAATTGCAGCGGAAGCTGTGGATTTAGAAATCGCACTGACCGAGATCTTGAAGACCATTTGTAGCAATCAG
>JAYVVL010000088.1:0-15544 GCA_043787035.1 Synechococcales cyanobacterium | reverse complement strand
TTAAAATTTCTCCGGGCGGTCCCAGTAAACCCGTCAATTCAACGATCGAAGCGCCTGTGCGTGTAGTACCTCAATTAGCTCCAACGCCATCGCAAGCGCCAGAACTCCCGCCAAGCAAAACGATCGCGCCATCTGTTGGAACTCCGCCCGGAACCTCACCTATAATTCCACCTGTGGGTGCGCCTGCTGCCGAAGCACGGGTGCTCGTTTCTGAAGTCGTCGTCGCAGGTGCGGGAAAACGCGAACTTGAAGATGAAGTTTATCGGGTGATTAAGACACGTCCTGGCCAAATTACCACGCGATCGCAGCTTCAAGAAGATATCAATGCCATCTTCGCAACGGGTTTCTTTGCTACCGTTCAAGCCGAACCGAAAGATACCAATCTCGGCGTTCAAGTCACCTTCCAAGTCGGCCCAAACCCAGTTCTGAAGGCGGTCCGGGTCGAAGGAAGTGCGATCATCAAGCAACCGGATGTAGATGGAATATTCCAGACCCAGTATGGGACCACCCTAAACTATCGTGATTTGCAGCGCGGCGTTCAAGACCTAACTAAGCGCTACCAAGACCAAGGCTACGTGCTGGCCCAAGTTGCGGAATTACCCAAGGTCGGCGATGACGGTATCGTGACGCTTCAGGTGTCAGAGGGCAGCATTGAATCGATGCGCATTCGGTACTTTGACAAGGATAGCAAGGAGCTACTGAATAAAGAAGGTAAGCCCTCCGGGCGGACCCGCGAATTTATCGTGCTGCGGGAAATGGAAACGAAGCCCGGTGGTGTTTTTAACCGGAAAACCGCTGAGCGGGATCTAGGCCGTTTGGCGGGGACGGGTCTCTTTGAGGATGTGAAACTGTCGCTTGATCCGGGGCAAGATCCGCGCAAAGCGATCGTCAATGTAAATGTGGTTGAGAAAAAAGGCGGATCGATCGCAGCAGGAGCCGGGGTTAGCTCAGCCAGTGGCCTGTTTGGGACCATCAGCTACCAACAACAAAACCTCGGCGGCAACAACCAAAAGCTAGGGGCAGAATTCCAGTTAGGTCAACGAGAATTGCTCTTTGATGCCAATTTCTCTGATCCGTGGATCGCAGGCGATCAATTCCGCACAGGCTACACCATTAACGGATTCCGTCGTCGGAGTGTGTCCCTCATCTATGACGGGGGGAACGATGTCCGGATTTTAAATACAGGCCGCACGGACGCCGATCGAGTGCGAATCGTCCGGACAGGCGGCGGGATTAGTTTCAGCCGTCCACTCTCGAAAAATGTGTTTGAGCGATCGCCTTGGAGTGCTTCACTCGGATTGCAGTATCAGCGGATCACGGTTCAGGATGGCGACGGAAGAATCATTGACCCCAATGCGCCTCAGGTGCTGCGCAATGCCACCACAGGATTATTAACCCCCGTTGCTGCCTCAGGCCGAGACCTTAGCGCCAGCGGAACAAGCCGCGATGACCTACTGACGCTGCAATTAGGCTTTGTAAACGATCGGCGGAACGATGCTTTGCGTCCGACTTCAGGGTCCCTGCTACGATTTGGGACCGAGCAATCGATTCCCGTGGGGAACGGCAATATCTTCTTCAACCGTCTCCGGGGGAGTTACAGCCAATACATCCCGACGAAGCTGTTGAAACTCTCCCAAGGCTGTCAAGCCAAGGCAAAAGTTCCTGACTGCCCTCAAGCATTTGCCTTCAACCTCCAAGCCGGAACAACCCTCGGCAATCTCCCTCCCTATGAAGCATTTTCTCTAGGTGGCAGTAACTCCATTCGGGGTTACGAAGAAGGCGACGTCGGAAGCGGATCGAGCTTCCTCCAAGCCACCGTTGAGTACCGTTTTCCGATTTTCTCCGTGATTTCAGGAGCGCTATTTGCAGATGCAGGAACCGATCTCGGAACCGGGAAAGACTTGAAAGGAAACCCAGCCGGACTGCGTGGAAAACCGGGTAGCGGTTTCGGGTATGGGTTAGGGCTGCGGATTCAGTCGCCTTTGGGTCCGATTCGCATTGACTACGGCTTCGGCGATCGCGGTCAAGGTCGCTTTCACTTCGGCATCGGTGAGCGCTTCTAATGGGAAAGACAGTGGCCCAACCTGCAACCTGTAAAGGCGTAGGGTTACACAGTGGACGAACGTCAACCGTGACGATCGCGCCAGCGCCTCTAGGAGTTGGATTATACTTTGTGCGGACGGACTTGCCAGGGCAACCTGAGGTTCCAGCCACCGTCATGGTCGTGCAGCAAACTCTGCTTTCAACGGAGCTAGTGACGCCAGATGCTCAAGTTCGCACCGTCGAGCACCTTCTGGCCTCGCTTTGGGCGCTGGGTATCACCAATGCCCGCCTTGAGATTGATGGCCCAGAGGTGCCGCTCCTAGATGGATCGGCGATCGAATGGGTGAAGGCGATCGAAGCCGCAGGGCTTCAGGATCAAGCCGAATCCAACGGCCTCGCCTCCCCGCCGAGCCTGCAAGATCCCCTTTGGGTGCGCGACGGCGATAGCTTTGTTGCGGCTATCCCGTCACCCGAATTGCGCTTTAGCTATGGTATTGACTTTGATCTTGAGGCCATTGGCAATCAGTGGCACAGTTGGGCACCGCACGTCGAATCCTTTGGGACGGCGATCGCCCCCGCGCGCACCTTTGGCCTCGCCCACCAAATCGATCAGCTTCGGAGCAATGGACTGATCAAAGGCGGGAGTCTAGATAATGCATTAGTGTGCGCGCCCGATGGCTGGATTAATCCTCCGCTGAGATTTCCAAATGAACCCGTTCGTCATAAACTTTTAGACTTAATCGGTGATTTGAGCTTAGTTCGTCCCCTTCCGATCGCCCATTACATGGCCTACAAAGCCAGCCATCGCCTGCATACCCAACTTGCTCGACAGCTTCTCGGTGCTTCGCCCTCTGAGCCAACCCCTGATTTTGAGATATAAACCGTCCCCATGACTCAAACGATCTTCGACACCGTTCCCGACACAGCCCTCGATACGGCTCCTGATACAGCTCCCCGCAAAACCACCTTCTCTGCTGAAGAAATTCAACAGATGCTGCCCCATCGCTATCCCTTTGCTTTAGTCGATCGCATCATTGATTTTGTGCCGGGGAAGAGCATTGTGGGCCTCAAAAACGTCAGCTTCAATGAACCTCAGTTTCAGGGTCATTTCCCAGGGCGTCCCATTATGCCGGGGGTGCTGATGGTGGAAGCCATGGCACAGGTCGGCGGCGTGTTGTTGCGGCAAATGCCCGATGTCCCTGAAGGACTGTTCATGTTCGCGGGGATCGACAAGGTGCGGTTTCGACGTCCGGTTGTGCCAGGTGATCAACTGGTAATAACCGTGGAACTGTTGTCCATTAAAGGCCGTCGTTTTGGAAAGATGCGGGGACGAGCAGAAGTCGAAGGACAATTGGCCGTTGAAGGTGAATTAATGTTCGCTCTCGTTGAATAGCGCACGTTTTATGGAGGAAACTCTGTGCTCTAATTGTCTGTAATCTCCTTCGCAATCGCTCCCACACACACCCTTAATCACTCACCCCCTCGGAAACGATCGTCCCACATTGGAGTTGCGATAGCGCCGTGCCTTGCACCTGATCGTCCCCAGGCTTTATTATCCTGCGATAGCTTCTATGGCCACTCTCCTGATTCATCCGACTGCTGTTATCACATCTGGCGCTGAACTTCATCCGACCGTCCAAGTCGGAGCCTACGCTGTTATTGGTTCGAAGGTCAAAGTGGGGGCAGGTACTGTTATTGGACCCCATGTGGTCCTCGATGGAGATACCCACATTGGCGAGCGGAATCAGCTCTTTCCAGGAGCGGCGATCGGACTCGAACCGCAGGATCTCAAATACGACGGATCAATGGGTCCGGTTCGCATTGGGAATAGTAATCAAATCCGCGAATACGTTACGATTCATCGTCCCACCCGAGGGGACGAAATCACCCTCATTGGCAACAATAATATGATCATGGCCTACACCCATGTCGGTCATAATTGCGTCATCGAGGACCACGTTATTATTGCAAATTCAGTGTCTATGGCGGGGCATGTCCATGTAGAGTCGGGGGCGCGAATCAGCGGCGTTTTGGGCGTTCATCAGTTTGTCCGCATTGGCCGACTGTCGATGGTCGGCGGCATGACCCGAATCGATCGAGACGTGCCGCCGTTCATGATGGTCGAGGGCAATCCGCCTCGGGTCCGATCGCTCAATAGCGTGGGGCTTCAGAGGGCGGGGTTGGATACGATGGATTTGCAGGCGTTGAAGCTAGCGTTTAAACTTCTGTATCGATCGGAGATGACCTTTGCGGAGGCCATGGAGAAACTAGAGCAGCGCTATGACAATAATTATGTTCAGCATCTTAGTCATTTTATTCGCCGCTCTCAACTTCCAGGGCGACGCGGTTTAATCTCGGGTCGAGGCTAATGAGTGAGGCATTTGTGAATCAGGGTATGCAGGCCCAATCTTTTAAACGAATTTTTATCAGTACGGGAGAAGTCTCAGGCGATCTCCAAGGATCATTACTGACGGCGGCACTCTTGAGATTTGCGCGGGCACAGGGGTTTGATCTAGACGTTGTGGCGTTGGGGGGCGATCGTATGGAAGAGGCTGGAGCAACATTGCTCGGCAACACCATTGCACTCTCGTCCTTTGGGTTAGCGGAAGCGTTGCCCTACGTGATTCCGACTTTAAAAATGCAGCACCAAGCTAAGCGCGAATTGGAAAAGTTTCCACCCGATCTGGTGATTCTGATCGATTACGTGGGTGCCAATGTTGGTATGGGAAAGTTTATTCGTAAACGGTTCCCGGACGTCCCGATCGTCTATTACATTGCGCCCCAGGAATGGGTCTGGTCGCTCAATGACAACAATGCGCACCAAATTGTAGCCCTCACCGATCGCCTGCTCGCCGTCTTTCCCGAAGAAGCACGCTACTACGAATCCAAAGGCGCTAGCGTCACCTGGATCGGCCATCCCCTAGTCGATCGGCTCCAAGGCGCACCGACTCGCGAGACGGCCCGATCGTACTTTGGGATTTTGCCTGACGAGCAAATCATTGTCCTGTCCCCGGCTTCCCGCAGGCAAGAACTGAAGCTGCTACTGCCGCGCATTTTTGAAGCCGCAAAGAATATCCAGGACCAAGTTCCTAACGTCACGTTCTACATTCCTCTAGCCCTCGATCGGTTCCGAGAAGCTATGGAGCGTGCGATCGAGAGCTATGGGTTGAAGGCTCGGTTAATTCCGAAAGAGGACGGCCAAATGGCGATTGCGGCGGCGGATTTGGCCATTACAAAATCCGGCACGATTAATCTTGAAATTGCATTGTTCAACGTGCCGCAGGTGGTGGTCTATCGCATTGGACCCGTGAGCACCTGGATTGCCAATGCCTTGAAGGTGAATTTCCCGTTTGCGTCTCCCGTCAATCTGGTGCCGATGCGAATGGTGGTGCCGGAGCTATTGCAAGCAAATGCCACATCCGATCGTATTACAGAGGAATCCCTCGCGCTGCTCTCCGGTCCAAAGCGGGAGAAAATTCTTCAAGATTACGAAGAAGTCCGCAAAGGACTTGGATCCGTAGGCGTGTGCGATCGGGCGGCGAAGGAGATCTTTGCTTTGTTGAAGTAGGGTGATGAAAGAATCGATCGGGGCATGGTCAGAGGACGACGGGAAGATTAATGGGCCGTTTTGCTCATGGCGGCTATCGAGTTCTTGTTGTAGGACGTGGCGATACAGGAAGTGGATCGCGTTAAGAGCTTAATTTCGGGTTGAGGCGGCGACAGTTGTTGGTCGATCGCAAGGTGAGTCAGAAAGGCTTCAATTTCAGGTGTTCCCATTTCATTGGGATGACGTTTGTTATGAAATAAAATGTATCGACGGATCCACTGAACATAAGTTCCTTCTGTGCGATAAGAGTAGTGCTTGAGGCGAATGGCGTCGCGAACTTGTTCTAGAAGCTTTTTAGGCGGATTCTGCGCTTGGTCTAGAACCTCTTTCTTTGGTGGATTTTGCATGGTGGGATAGGCTGACAGAATCGGGGTTTCTTCGCATAATAGAAGGATTAGGTGGAAAGATTCTTCTTTTGCCTTAGGGGATATGCGGACTTTTTCTGCCTATCACCCCTGATTCAGGTAGATATGTGGAAATTTTCCACCTACTAAACGTTAGACTGCAAGAAGAATGACAATCAACCATCAAGAACTAATTCAGATTTCAAGGAACCAATCTTGGTATCCGCTGTAGATTTGTAAACTTGATAGACAGACTGTTTAGTTGTGCAGTAATTTTTTATTATGTCTTAGAGGTACAAATCTAATGGGTCAGTCAAACAGCATCGATGATCAAGCTAAAAAAAATGCCGAGTTCGCCAAGTATATCGCGGATACGAATGCTGACTTAGCTATACAAGCTGACGCAGCTTGGAAAACTATTAACGAAAATATTAAAGCCCACTACCTTCCGTTCTCAGACTCAGTCGAGTTTGCGAAAGGAGATTATCAACACGTTACGACGATGAGTGAGTGGTCGCTCGACAATGTATCTAAAATGATTAATTCGATCCAGGGTGCAATCTTTGGGGCAACGGCAAAAGAGGTTCCGGGGAGCAAAACTACTTCGGAGGAGGACAAAAACAAGCCAGGGGTGAGTCAGGCGATTCTGGAAATGTCTAACCTTCAGCTGTTGATTGCCAACACAGCTTTTAATGCAATTCAAGGCATTCTTAGTGGTTTCACGTCAAGCACGAGCACGGAGTTAATGCGTGATAGTAAGGTTGTGCCATTGAGTCCAGGTCTTACGTTGTTTCTATACATCATTGAGAACAATAAGCAGGAGCATCAGTTCTTTACCAATGATATAATTTGTCAAAACTTTTATCTGTATGAGTGCAGATATTCTGTTGCCGAAGCTAAAAGCATAATTAATTTCAATCAAATCTCTGCATTGGCTGATCTTGAAGCAGCCTATGACCAACAGGAGAGGAGACTTTCTACAGCGATCGCAGCTCTTGATCCTCTTGACGAGAAATTTGACACACAAGAAACAAGGTTTTCGGTCATCCTAAAAGCAATAGAAAATAATCGTGCGGAGGTGGCAGAAAAAATCCAAGCTCTTGCGACAACCAAGGCTAACGACGCAAAAGCTAAATTGAGCGCTCCACCCCTAAGGAGTAAGAATCAGTGTTACCAGAACGAAATCCAACAATTGCGAGAAATGTTATCTAAGATTGCGGGCTTGGCTAGTTCAGCAGCAAGCAAACCAATGGAAGCACCTACAGGCAGAACACCAAAGGCAACGTGTACAGCCCGGCCACTGCCTAACGAGCATCAAATTAAAGCCGCACAAAAAGCCGTTGAGATAAATAGCCGCAATCACCCTGAGCACCTGCCAATGCTTCGTGGCATTTTCCGACAAGAAATTACGCCGTTGCATATTGCGTTAATAACCGGAAGGCGTTGGCGAGCTACAGGGGTCCGATTGACCGTAGGTTTTTATGAAGATACCAAAGTGGAACTTCGAAAAAAGATCCTATCTCACATGAATGCATGGCAAAGAACAGCCAACGTGGAATTTGTGGAAAGTAGCGTAGCGCCACAGGTAATAATTACACGGGAGACTCAGGGCAAGGATGGAGGATACTGGTCTTGGTTAGGCACGGAGATCCTCCATTACTCGGAGAAAGGTGAACCCACTATGAGTCTGGAAGGCTTCACGCTAGATACTCCTGAATCTGAATTTCGCAGAGTGATCCGACACGAGACGGGTCATACCCTTGGATTTCCTCATGAGCATATGAGGGGAGACTTAGTAAACCTAATAGATAAGCAGAAAGCATACGATTACTTTTTCCAGCTCTGCGAATGGACTCCCCATATGGTCGATGAACAAGTGCTAACGCCGCTAGACCCAACAACATTGACGGGAACACTAAACAGCGATCGTAATTCCATCATGTGCTATGAGATACCAGGCAATATAACGAAAGACGGAAAACCGATTGTCGGAGGTGGTGACATCGATGAAACCGATGCCTTGTACGCAGCCGCATGGTACCCCAAACTCAATTAACTAACGAAGCTATTGTAGCAGGGTCATTTCATTCTAGGTTTAGGCGACGAGCCTAGGTGGTTTCAGCTATCGAAGACGAAAATCTCTGATGCCTGGAACGGAGCATTCTCGTAGATGCACAAAATGTCGAGATTTAGAATGAAACAGCCCTGGCTATTGTAGTGCGATCGCGAAGCAGTCTAACAACGCCCATGCACACCGACCGCCGAGAAGTTATCTGTAGGTATCAAAGATTGTCTGCGTCGGGTGATAGGCAACGTTAGGCTGATGCGATCGTTTATAGAGATGAAACCGAAACATTACCGGGATGGAACGATCGCTGTTCACAAGCAACACATATCGATTCAAGATACGGCTGAAAATCAGGAGATATCGATCGCGCTTCAGGGAATTCTGGTTGTTTTCCATTTGGTAATGAGGTGCGATCGATGTCAGTAAAATCAATAATTTCTGCATAAGGTGTGTTTGAATTGATTTCTTTAATTTATCGAAGGTTGTTCTTGATAACTTCGAGTTTGAGTATTGAAGCAATCGTTAAGAGCGATCGCCTAAAAATCACGACTCACAGGGATAGCGATCGCTTTTTCTAGCACTTCCGAATACCCAAAATTCCATTCTCTAATTCTGGATTTTAATCATCATTTCCATCCTCGTCTGACTCGTCTAGCAGCCCTAATCTCAATAGCTTTTTGGCAAGAGCATATACATCCTGTTTACTGCCATTTTTCCGAATCCCCAAGGCGACAATCATCACAGTGACTTGAGCTTGCTCGATCGTGTAAATGATTCGATATCTTTGTCCAACTGCACGGACACTGTAATAACCATCTAGTTCACCGATTAATGGTTTGCCCTGCATTTCGGGAGATTCTTTGAGCTTGTCAATGCGATCGCTAATTTTTTGACGGATGCGGCGATCGCTGATTTCTCTTAATAGTTTGAAAGCTGTAGGCTGAATGACAATACGATACATTACAGGTCTAATTCTCGTTTAGCGGATTCCCAATCCATTCCTTGGGCTGATTTCGCCTCGGTAATACCTTGACGCAAGTTAGCCATGAGGTTTGCATCACCAAGTATTTCCATGGTTTCGAGTATTGCTTCGTAATGCTGCCATGTCATCACGGCTAGGACGGGCTTGCCTCTGCGGGTAATGGCAAGTGTACCGCCTTGCTGGGTAAGCTTTTCAGGCAATGAGGTTAACTCGTGTCTTGCTTCTGTAATCGGAATGTTGGACAGCATTATTTTTGAACCTATCTGTACCTCTAAGTGTACATCTAAATACTAAAAAGCGATCGCCTAATAATCACAACTCACAGGAATAGCGATCGCCACTTCAAAAAAATCAAACAGCGATCGCATTCCCGATACCCAAAATTGATCTATCTAAACTTGAACTAACGTCCGATCGCATTACAGAGGAATCCCTCGCGCTGCTCTCCGGTCCAAAGCGGGAGAAAATCCTCCAAGATTACGAAGAAGTAAGCAAAGGACTTGGGTCCGTGGGCGTGTGCGATCGAGCGGCGAAGGAAATCTTTGCCCTGTTGAAGTAAGGCGACGACTTAGAAGGAATCGATCGTTGCATAATCAGAGGACATAATTACTAGCTATGCATCAAGTGGATTGATGACGCCGCGACCGCCCCGATTAAGAACGTGGGTGTAGATCATGGTGGTTTTGACGTCTTTGTGACCGAGGAGTTCTTGGATGCGGATATCGTAGCCGCTTTGGAGGAGGTGGGTAGCGAAGGAGTGGCGGAAGGTATGGCAACTGACGCGTTTGGTAATGGTTGTCGATCGTACGGCTTGTTTAAGTGCTTTTTGGAGTCCGCTTTCGTGGAGATGGTAGCGTTGCCAAGTTTCGGTATCGGGGTTTTGGATGCGGCGACTAGAGGGAAAAACCCATTGCCAGATCCATAGTCGATCGGTATTCGGATATTTACGATCGAGGGCAAAGGGCATCCATGCGGATCCATAGCCTTCATTGAGGTCTCGTTGATGGAAAAGTTTGGTGCGATCGAGGTGTGCTTTTAGGTCGGGAATAAGGGTGTCGGGAAGCATGGTGATGCGGTCTTTCATGCCTTTTGCGTTGCGGATGATGATTTGATGTTGGTTGAAGTCGAGGTCTTTGACTCGTAGTGAGAGGGCTTCGGTTTGACGCATTCCGGTTCCATATAGGAGTTGAATGATCAGGCGATGGGTGCCGTTCATTTGGGCGATGATCGAGCGAACTTCTTGAGGAGTGAGGACGACGGGGAGGTAAGTACTCTGTTTGGCACGGAAGGCTTGAACATTTTCGAGGGGCTGATCGAGGACTTCTCGATAGAGGAAAAGAATGGCGTTGAAGGCTTGATTTTAGGTGGAGGCTGAGACTTTTCCTTCAACGGCTAGATAGGTTAGGAAGGCTTCGACTTCGACTTTTCCTATTTCGCGGGGATGGCGTTTGTGATGAAAGATGACGTAGCGCTTAATCCATTGAAGGTAGCTTTTTTCGGTGCGGTGGGAGTAATGTTTGCGCCGAATGGTATCGCTCACTACTTCTAGGAGCATTTTGGGACGATTCCCGTTCCGGGAGGCGTTGCCAACGTTCATAAAAATTTACGTTTTTTCAGAGGAAACAGCTTGTGTAGTCCTATGAAATCAGGATAAGTTATGAGACATGAGGGGAGATACACGGAATTTGTCGGGGTATCTGCCTGAATCACGGAGATGTACGGAGTCTGTCAGGGTATCTGCCTGAATCAGGGTGTTATGCAGAAAGTGTCGGGGTATCCATCCAAATCAGGATGATATTCAGAATGTTTCTGTATATTAAATAGTTATACGTAACCGATACGCCGATTGAGTCCGTTGAGATTGTCTGGTTGCGATCGCACTTTTGAAGGGGCAGTATGCAGTAGGGAGTGTGGAGGTTAAGATTTTGCGGTCATGAATATTCAACGTAGAGCATTTAAGATGATCTATGTATAGCAATCCTAAATGATTCATGAATTTTGGGATCCCATTTCAATCCTGGAATGCTTATCGGTCAACGGTTTCGGTCGTTAGATTTTTTACAAATGATTTAGGACTGCTATATAAGTCTGGTCACAAGTTCGCAACACCAAAGAGCGAGAATAGGAGTTTCAAATATGGCTTTAGATCAACTCGAGGCATTTTTAAAGAAAATGCAGTCTGAACCTGCACTTAAAAATGAGGTGCTTGCTTCATCAACAGCAGATGAAGTTGCACAAATAGCACTAAAGCTTGGTTTTGAATTTTCAGGTGATGAATTATTGAGAATGTCAGGGAAGAAAGTTGGCAGGGTTACTGTTAAAAGAAAGGCTCTTCCTGGAGAGTACTGGGGGAATTGAGCGATCGCTCTACCCGAACTCAGATCGCACCCAAAAACCATCCAATAGACTAAGACAGAAACAGATAACCAATCTTGGTGAATGGTCAAAGCAAATTGGGATAAAGAAAAACTGAGTGAAAATTGAACTCTTTTACCAACCGAATTAAATCTAGTTGGTAACAAAGTTAGCGCGAATCATCGCTTTTACTTCTGGCGATCGCAGGTATTCTCTGTCTCTGGTTGATGGTTGTTTCGGTGGAGGAGAAAATAACTTTGCCGAAAACGGAAGTTGGGCAGTGATTTGTAGCATGGGTCAAGTCCTCTGAGGGACGTTTATATCTTCATGATACTTTACCTAAAAGGAGACGAACTAGGCAATGTAATGATTGGTATTTCTTATCAATCAAGTCCAAAAATGGTGTGGAAATTCAAAAATTAGGTAAGGCTGCACTTCGTCACATGAACCCTATATTTCCGCCTACCCCTGGTTTGAACAGGTGGCGGTATTGGAGCATTTCCGTGGATTTCAATTCCCAGGCGGACTCGAGCGCCTAAAACAATGGTGGGAAACCGTCGCTAACCAGGAATTGGTTCAGGCGATCGCCAAGTCTCAGGAATTTTATCTCGAACACTATGCGCGGTTACTTCAAGGATTAGCATCGCCATCATTACCCTAGCAGAATTGTTGATTTCTTAGCGCCGCTAACCATAGACTTGAGATGTTGGAGGAACGCACCGCATAACAACGCCCATGCACACCGACCGCCGAGAGTTGATCGGTTATGGCAGAGGATATCTGCGGCGGGTGATGGTCAACGTTGAAAAGTCCTTGAGTTAGTATCAAAGCACCCGATCCCCCAGCCCCCTTAACAAGGGAGAACCAGAATCCAGCTCATAGTCCCTCTTTTTAAGGGGGATCTAGGGGACCGGGTGCTTATTATCACCATGATTGACTTTTCAAACAGCCGCTGAAACCCAAATTGCTGTTAGGAACTTTCTTTACTTCGCCAGATGTCTGAGTCCTTGAATAGAGGGCGTGAAGAAGTATCCACCGCCTGTGGGAATGACCCAATCTTTCGGTAACTTGACCGTGGCGTTGTTCGCGGGGTTTTCAGCTTGAATGACGATCGATCGCGAGTTGTGGGATCCTGGCTCTGTCCCAAAATCGGATCGTGGCCATTGCCTGCATCCGAAAAATCGGGATTATTGACCCAGAGATTGGTCACAAACTCAAACTGATGCTCGATCGAGGTTTGGTAAGCTAGGAACAAAAGGCCCCGATCGCCTATTTTATCGCCGCCTATTGTGTCGTACCCTCCAGCAAAACTTGCCATCCAATCGGTAAAGATACCCCGGAGACGCTTCAAGCTAACCGGACAACCGCTCGACATGGGTTTGCCAAAGGGAATACCTCGTGATTAAAGGCAATCACTTCGGCAGCGGTTGCAATGAAGGGTTTGATCGATTGAAGCCACTTTTAGCCGCCACCTGGGTTATTTTGAAGAACATCAGCATTTCATGGTCTTTATTAAACCCACCCAAGCTATTGCCTTAAATGTCGTAGGTGTCCAACACAGGTTCTTCGATCGTGACGGGTGCTGGCCTGAGTGCTAGCTTGCAGCGATGAGATGACGGAAGGGTTATCGAGTTGCAACATAACTGGGTCTCTTTAAAAGGTTTGATTTGATCCAGTTATGGCATTTAAATCGCAAGTCTCTAATACCCGATCGGGCACCTTTTCAGTAGCTAATTTAGATTTTGTTGAATGAAGTGCAATAGACGGTTCCTCTTTCGGTGTCGCGCCGGGAAGATGTGGAGGATTTACGATCGATCGCTAAGGAGCGGGTTTGTGAGTGTGAGGTAGGGGCGATCGGTCCTGAGTCCCTCTACTTGGGGAGAGGGATTTTGAATGTTGGGTTGGGGGGCGATCGACTCAGGTTTAGATGCCACTAAGAACTTGGTCCAAGTTCTGCTGAAATCCTTCCAAACCTCCACGGTCTCTCCAATATTGGTTAAACTGAAACATTTTATCAGGTTGGTCTAGGCTATGGGCTGAACCATCTGGAGGGAGGTTTTCAATCCCAAAAATCTCTTTTTGATGAGGCAAAGTATGCCAATCGAGATCCGTGGAAGGCATCCAAACTGCTTGTACGACTCGATAAGCAGCCCACTGGTTATCATTGCCATAAACGCTGTTGTCCAGAACTTCAACAATATGAGTAACTCTAGCGTGCTGCACTAATGCCATTAAATCTCCCTTTTGAGGAGCATTAAGACTTGGATCGCTTTTGAGTCGCCAGTGTAGCTGAAAAATCTTTGCTTCTAGCATTTGAATATCGATTGCTGATTGATATGCCCAACCATCGCCAGGATTAATGTTTTTCAACCATGTGACCTTAGAGTAATCCATAAATAGCTCAATATTTGCTGTACATCAATAACTGTAATTGCTTACTAAGCAAGCTTTTCTGGCTATTTCCATTATAAGTAGAAATACGGGATCTGTCATCCGATCTCACTCCCAAGCCCAGTTCTTGAGCTAAACCGATCGATTGTGCCCCTTTCAGTATCGGGTGTGGAGTGTTTACGATCGATCAATCATCGCTCAACTTCAACTTTGTGCAGACTCGTTTATTTGCTGCTGAAGCTGCTGGACTTCTTCGATCGATAAACCTGTAGAAGGAGCAATGATATCGATCGCCACTCCTCTAAGTAAGAAATTGAGCGCGATCGATCGCTTCTCCTCTTTCCGCTCATCTCTTGCGATTGAACGGTACACAGTAGATTCTTGCATGATGTCTCTCCGCAATGTGCGATAAATAACTTCATCTTCTAATATTAAATCAGCTAAAATCCCTGACGCTGCCATAAGATTTGCCTTCGTTACGGGGTCAGGAACTTGATCTACCCTTTGAGCTGCTTGGCGTAGCGTTTCCTCTACATTTAGAGTATCGCCTAGAGCGGCAAAGGGGATAAGTCCGGGATATTCTAAAAAAAGTGAGGCGGGTTGCTCCCATGGGCGTATCACTTCAAACTCGTGGCGAGTCCGTTCCATCGTAAAGCTGGTTTGATGAACCAACTCTGATCCGGTCTGTTTCAGGTAAATCACCACCTGTCGCACATTTCTATTCGGATATTTGCGATATGAACGCACCCGATAGTCCAACATGCGAAACGGAATACTGTTTTTTGGAACCGTTTGGAACTCAATATGCAAAATGTCATCATCCGATTGCAGCAGAATCAAGGCATCAGCGCGAATGGGATCGAGGGAAAGCTCGGACGGCTTGAGTTCTGTCAGGGTGACAGAGGTTCCGAGTAGCCAACTCGCAAAGAGGGAATAAGCCTGGTGTAAACGGCACAAGCTCAAGCAAATTCACAAACCGAATCAGTTTGTTCAGCCGCTCATTTTGATGATCCTAGCTATATGTATATTGTTTTAATAAAACAGGAAAAGGAGATCCTTGAATCTGGGAAGTACCCAGAATGAGCTAAAAGGTCCGACAGAATACTGGCCGAGACTACGACTTTCTCTATACCGCTCGGTTCGCCCATTGGATATGTCATCAGCAAAGGGAATGCTAAAGCGGGCGCATTCCCTTCCAGCCTTTCAAGAGTGATCGACCAAGAGACGCTCCGTGCTCCTTCTCAAGACAAATCAAGACCAAGGTTGGAACTTTGTTCTCACCTGTACCGTCAAACCATCTACCATTAAGAAATGTAAATACGTCCGCTCATTGCTTACCAATCCTCTTGGAGATTTCTACAGCTATGCAATTCACTTTCTCATCTAAGGCAATTCGCACCATCAGTGTGGCAACCCTGCTCTCCATGACGGTCGGCCTGACCGCACAAGCAAAGGACTGTCCCAATGCATCCAAAATGGCGACCTCGGCCCTAGCAGCGCGGCCCACTCAATCCGGGACGATCGTTGACATTGCAGCCGGTAATCCTTCTTTCTCAACCTTAGTCACAGCTGTGAAAGCAGCCGGACTCGCCGAAACACTCTCCGGGAAAGGTCCTTTCACGGTGTTTGCGCCGACTAATGAAGCTTTCGCAGCCTTGCCGAAAGGAACTTTAGAGATGTTGTTGAAGCCTGAAAATCGCGATTCACTGCGTAAGGTGTTGACCTACCACGTCGTTTCGGGCGATCTGATGGCC
>JAYVVL010000087.1:0-1973 GCA_043787035.1 Synechococcales cyanobacterium | reverse complement strand
GTGCCCCGTGGCAATAGCTCCGCTAGTCGCGCCGCTGATGTTGCGCCATACTGTTGCTTTTTTTCTGGGGCATCAATGCAGCCCAGACGGATTGTTGTGGGTTTCCCGTTGAGATTGGCTCTCAGAGTATCGCCGTCTCCGGTGTTGATGATACTTGCCCGCGAGTCTCGCCGCTGCCGAAGGGGACGCCATCGACAGCAGCAAGACGATCGCTCCTACAGTTGCTCTGGTTTTCATTCGATCGCTCCTTGCTTAGCTGTAGCTGCTTCATGAGCGGCGTTGGTGCTTCCGCGTTTCATAACGAGTTCACCTGAATCTTTGGCATTGTCGATCGCCTTTCTGACCAGATAAATCGCTAATGATGCTGTAGCCTCTCCCCTCTCATCTGCCCATTGGCTCAACTCGTCATAGTAGGCATCGGGAAAAGTGATGCTGATTCGCTTTGCCATCTGCTTAGATTCCATTTTGTATCACCTCAATAATAGACCCGCTAAACAACTCAGGGAAAGTGATTCCTAAAAGAAACGATTAAGATGTCTCAAAGAATCTTTAAAGATGCTAGCATGGCTTCACCGATCAAAACCAGCGATCGCCACTGAGAACAATGGAGACCCCCAATGCTGACCTATCAGGAGCTATGGGAGAAAGCTTGCAAGTCTTATGGACAATTCATCTCGCCCCCAACCTTTCGACGTTGGGTCAGTGAAGCCTGCCTTCTCCCCATTCAACCGACCTATGAAACTGATGAAATTCACTGGGTTATGGAGTGGGTTAAGACGTCTAAACGATTCCCAAAAGGCAGTCCCAGAGCCAAGCAAGCCTTTCACCAACAAATGAAGGAAGGCGCATGAATCAACGGAATACAAATGTTGATTTTAAAAGCCTAGGACTCTTTCCTATAGAGGCTTATACGGATTACATCCACGGAATGACCCCGATTAGCACAAGGACCAAAGCACCCCGCCATGAGCAAACTCACCCCAGACCAAAAACGAAAGTTAGAGCAATCTGCACACGAACCGATCGACGTTCCCGAAGTGAGTGAAGACCTGGCCAATGACCCGGCGATCGTCCCATTATTGCAAGCGCCATCGAGCATCCTACAAGCCGCCAAACTCAGACAGCAAAAGGAACTAGACGATCTCCAAACTCAGATCGATATCCTGTCTGAAGAGTTCGCCGCCCGCGCCGCCTTGATCGTCGAGCAAGGTCTAACCCATTCGTATCAATTGGCACGACAAAAAATAGGGGCGATCGACCTAAGTTTTTTCGATTCAGGGGACGCACCGGAGGCTATCAATCTTCTACCGTCCGCCGTCGAGATCTAACCCATGTCCCCATACATCCGCAGCCTAATCACCTTCACCCTGCTCCTATGGCTAGGACTGGCGATCGGGACGTACTTCCAAATCCCAAGCCGTATCCAAACCGCGCTACAGGTCAAAACCCCATGATGAATCTCTTCATTCAACAGTTAGCCGATGACCCGAAGGGAACCGCCATCGGCATAATCAGTGCGATCGCCATCATCGGCGGCGTAGGCATCGGCATCAGTCGAGGCGCATTCAACCCAGACCCGCTACAGGCTCAACTCGAAACCAAGCAACAAAACCACGCATTACAGAAGCAATCGATCGTCCTGGCTAACGAGCGCTACGACGCTGGATGCGAAGGAGTCTTTTACTTAAAACCGGGCACCTCAACTTACCAGCCTCTCACCGAAGGAAGCGGCGTTATTTCGGGTGAGTTTTGGAGTCGTTGGAACAAGGCTAAGACCAAACTCAAACCCAACGCCACCGACTATCTACCAGCAGGCACAACCGTTTGTGATGCCTACGGAAATGTGGGGATTTTGGCAAAACAAGCCTTGCCCTATGCCGTCGTCACTGACCTGCTCAACACGCCCGATCGATCGCGCATCACCGCCATGATGAAGCGCTATCCCACCGCAAACCGACCCCAAGTAGGCAGTT
>JAYVVL010000086.1:0-15565 GCA_043787035.1 Synechococcales cyanobacterium | reverse complement strand
GGAGGCATTTAACGCCGTTCGGGTCACACTCTAGCTGGGTACATCGCGTTTGTCAAATGAGGACAAATTTGAGATAACTCAACGTTCTGTAGTACGGCTAGTCCGGATCACTTATAAACTTGTTGCAGAGCTTACTAATCCGTAATGATTTCGAGAACAACGCTTAATTGCTCAAGTACATTAGCAGAAAATTACAAGCCCGTCACAGGTCCATTCATAGTTTCACCAGAGAGTTGTGCAGATGCCGAGGAGTGCCTGAACAGACACTTTTGGGTTGGCCCGTCATGAGTGTTTAAAGGATTATGCCTCGAATGGTGGCTTAAAGCAGTCTGCGATCGATCGTGAAAAGCCTTGAACATTCAGGGCTTGACCTGACCGAATCAGGGGTTTGGTGAGACGCATTTCCTCACGGATTAGCGCTGACCGTAGTCATAGATTGCACAGTTTCTCTATCTAAGTTATTCAGTAGAACTCCGGATTTTGTGATTAAAAAACATTATCATTACCTGCTTAAATTTGTGTCTTAGACAGCAGATTTTCAGTTAAAGCCCAATCAATGCAGTGGTCCTGACGTAATTTGCATCATTGTCACATCACGCTGTCCTGCGGTGCCATTTACTCTAGTGCTGTTGAGAGATAAGACCTTGAGGCACAGCGATTTATCACGGCATTGGCTAAGACTTAGGTTCGATCGGCCTTGGGTGAGGTAAATCACTCGGCTAGCGTGGGACCTGAGCCTTCGGGGGTTTCAAGGTAGCCTAACTGTCGGCGTGCTTCAAATAAGCCCACAGCAACGCTAACCGAGAGATTAAGGCTCCGAACTCCGGTCTGCCCCATGGGGATACGAGTCACTAGATCGCACTGGGCCAGTATTTCAGCCGACAGACCACGAGTTTCCTGACCATACAGAAGCCAGTCGTCCTCACGATAGTCGATCGTTGTATAACTACATGTTCCTGAAGTGCTAAAGCCAATCCAACGACCCGATCGAGCGTGACTATAGTCAGCAAACGCCTCAAAGGAGGCATGGCACGTCAATAGGACATACTGCCAGTAGTCCAGCCCAGCCCGCTTAAGATATCGATCGCTCAATTCAAAGCCTAAAGGCTCGACAAGATGTAGCTCTGTTCCTGTTGCAGCACAGGTTCGGGCAATGTTACCCGTGTTAGGTGGAATCTCTGGGTAGACCAGGACAATACGAGGCATGAGCAGTTCCTTGAGTAAAAATCAGCCGATCGACGCAAGGTTTCCTGGGTGATGTCGGTTGACACGAAGTATATGTTTTTTTTATGGGTCGATCGACTCCCTAAACGGAAGTCTTGATTTTAGAGAAAATATGTAAATAAAGAAAATATCAAATATTTTGCGGTGAAATCTTGAGTGGAAATGGCGATAGACCCCCAACCCAAAATTAGGGGCATTCTGAACAAACGAACTCACGCTAGACGCACACAGCACCTCGAAGGGCGTTTTCCTGGGTCATCATCTCTTGGATAGCCGATCGAACGACTTCGGGAGGTGTTGCACCTGATTCACACTGCTGAATCCACCGAATCGCCTCATTGCCATCGCGAAGAATGTGTTGAAGAGGTAGGAGAAAGCAGCTAAAGCCTTCTTTCTTGGCCGTGCTCCAGACCTCTTCGTACAAAGATTGGATCCAGTCACGGGCAACGATCGGCTGGCCAGTTTGCCAATGGGTCAGCGTGCTGTCGAGGCTGGAGTGGGCAGCAAGGAGTTCATTTTCGTCAGCCATTGCAACCAAATCGCTGTTGCGTCGATCGAGGGAAAGACTGCTCATGACTAGCGGATCGAGATCTGGATTATTAATCGCTTGAATCAGTCGGGCTTCAAGGAGAGCGGTGATGGCCAAGAGATCTACAGGACTGCTAATTAAATCGCAGATGCGGAGTTCGAGGCGATTGAGAATGTAGGGACGTCGATCGCCGTTGGGTCTAACCGCTGACCAAAGATGGCGAACATTTTGCATCGTGCCGAGACGGAGCTGCTCTTCAGTCCATTGGATGAAGTGGCTATGGCTCTCAAAAAGTGGGACGTGCGTTGGCGTTTTGGGGAAGACAGCCCAGCGGGTGGAGTGCGATCCGGTCAGTTGGCCATTGAGAAAGGGCGAAGATGCACTGAGTGCGAGGTAAAGGGGAGCCTCGACTCGGACCAGTCGGCAAAGTCGCATGAGAACTTCGAGATCGCTGACACCGATATTAATATGGACGCTAGCGGTGACCACTTTGGTGCCGTAGGTTTGCTCGATGTAGGTGTGATAAGGGTTGCCGGGGTCTGACCTGCAAAATTTATCGCTTCCGCTCAAGGGCAGAGTACTTCCTGGAATGAGCGTGTAGCCATCAGGTTTGAGGTAATCGCGCAGATTCATCCGAGGCTGAAGGAGATCCACGAGCGATCGTTCGTAGCGATAACTGGGCGCAGTGGTGTATTCGACGTTACGGCTATCGGGTTCAGTGATAAAACCGTTGAGGTCAGCGACGATACGATCGGACAGGCCGACGATTTCACCTGTGGGGGTTCCGGTGTACACTTCGATTTCAAATCCTTTCGAGAGCATGAGTCATTCACCTTATATATAGGTAGGCAGGTTTTACACAGACAGGTTTTACACAGACAGAGTTAGGGACTAGCAGTTAGATAACGCCCCGCTTTTTTAAACCCCGACGAAGAGACCCCCAACCCCCAATTCTGGGGGCTTCGGAAATTCATGTTCCCCCAGAATTGGGTTCTCGGGGGCCTCTTTGCCAGGGACTTTATTTTCACGCTGATCCTTTAAGTAAATAGTGTGATGAATGGTAGCTACGAAAATCCTGTGGGAAGCATAGCCTAGAAGCCAGACTCAAATTAGGATTTTGGGCCAACATCGATCAAAAAAAGAGGACCAAAATAAGGTCCTCTCAAGCCAAAATCGGATCATGGTTTTAGCTAATACGATTGAAACTCGCCAGCACTGCCTCGCTGCTGCATTCGCTCCTTGGCCTTGGCGGCGCTTTTCTTTAAGGCATTCAATCTTGCGTCGTAGCGTAAACGGACTTGCTTTTTGGGAGTCTGTTCAATAAGGGTCTTAAGGGCGCTAGCCAAACTCTTGTAGGCGTTGGGCAGAGTATAGCCAAATCGAGTCGCTAGCGAAATAGCCCGCTCATCGGCTTCGATCGCCTCGCGGGTCACTTTCTCACCATTATTTTTGTTGTATAGTCGCCAGCCCGCAAAGCCAGAGAGTCCAGCAGCCAAAATTAAGAGCAAACCATCTTGGACCCAAAGTTCACCGACTGCGCCCCCTAAACCGATCGCCAGAGCCGCCATTTCCCAGCCATCCCTGGGAATCGTGTCGGCCTGAACACGCCCGACTTCATGCCAAAACAAAAGATTTCGTTGATCTAGGGCAAGCCGATCCCATTTAGGCATGTCTATTTGAATTTCGACTTCATCACGACCGATTTCTTCACTCGTAATCAGGGTTGGATTAACTGACGTCGCCACTTCAATGGTGACCCAGCTCTGAAGTTCCGGCGGAAGAAGGGTCTTTAATCGCCGGAGCTCGCCCATTTCTGCTCGGGCGTTGGAAGCAGCATAGGATGTCATAGACCTACTCCAGATAAACGGGACAACGAGGGACCGATAGGGCGTTGTAGAACAATTGGAGACCCCTAAAATCGAATGCGACTAGCGCGCGCTACAAAAGTTCTTTCCTATCATAATCCATTGTCCCAAAGGGCGATCGGTCAGTTTGACCGCCCTGCTGCGTTCGGGTTTCAGTCTTGGACTGGGAGGGTGACGGTGGCGATCGGGTTAGGAAGCGCTGGAGCGGTTGTGGTGACAGACGTCTGGGAGATCAGCAACAGTGGAAACAAGAGAGTCAACAGGGCAATTAGGGTTCCGAAAAAGTCGGAGAGCGTGCTGCGGTTGTCCAGATTGACTGAGACGGATCGATTAGAGGATTGGGGTAAACTGCCAGGTTGCATAAAAGCTTGGGGTAAAAGTGAATAATGGAAGTGTTAAAACAGGGTGCTCTAAGTTTAGGGGAGCTTCAGGGTAAAATTTTGCGAAATGCAAAATACTGTGTAGAAGCTGTGAAGCTATATGATGCTCCTATTGTACCGATTGCGCCTCACGAAAGAATGTACCCGAACATACTTCTCCATAAAATTTACACAGTTGAATCGCGCCTGCTGTAAATTTTGGGGGAGGGCTTGGGAACAGCGCCGGAATACCATGGGCTTAGGGACGATCGATCAGGATTTGTCGAATATCCTTGAGTTCGTTCAAGATGGCGCTGAGGAGTTCGGGGACTGGATCCGGTGCGCGGTTTTGGACTTCGATCGTGACTTGTTTGATTTTGAGAACATCTTTAGCGAACCGAGCCACTTCGTTGGGATGGAAAACAAGGGGTTCGGTGTGATGGGATCGCAATTCGGGGTTAAGCCGTTTGGGGTTGTAGGGCAAATTCAGCTCATTCAGGTCCGTGTTGGCGTAGCGATAAACCGAAGCTCTCGATCGTTGCAAGGCGTCTTCAACGGTATCGACATCCATGAGTGTGAGAGGAAGGCTGTCGGGAAGCGGAGGGGCAAGGTCGATCATGGAGATGAAAATTTTAAACGTGCAGAGGGGTGGTGTTGGCTTCTATAAACCACCCTTAATCTTATAACAGTCACAGTCGCTTTACCCGTGCGATGGGTGCTTTGTCTGGACATGTGAACATTTGGATCGATAGATTATGGACAAACCCGCCCGATCGAGGGCCACTTAGGAAAGAGTCGGTGAAGAGACAGGGGATGTCGGTTGTCCGTATTGAATGGATACATAAGTGTTAGGATTGCCACAGAACAAAAAGAGAGCAAAGAAGGTAGCGCGCTACATGGAAGAAGTTGTGAAGTCGATAGCGTTCGACGGACGGGAGATTCGACTGCGGATTGGACTCCTTGCTCCTCAAGCGGGTGGTTCGGTGTTAATTGAGTCCGGTGATACGTCCGTCCTCGTGACAGCCACGCGCTCCACGGCTCGTCAGGGCATAGATTTCCTGCCGTTGACGGTCGATTATGAAGAAAGAATGTATGCGGCAGGTCGCATTCCAGGCAGTTTTCATCGTCGGGAATCCCGTCCGCCTGAGAAGGCTATTTTGACGAGTCGGTTGATCGATCGTCCAATGCGTCCATTATTCCCAAGCTGGTTGCGAGATGATTTGCAAATCGTTGCAACCACCATGTCGATGGATGAGAAAGTGCCGCCGGATGTTTTGGCTGTGACCGGGGCTTCTATTGCAACCCTTCTCGCCAAAATTCCATTCAATGGTCCTATGGCAGCGGTTCGGGTGGGACTGGTCGGGGATGACTTTATTCTCAATCCAACCTACGACGAGATTCGGAATGGAGATTTGGACCTCGTGGTTGCGGGTTCTCCAGATGGCGTGATCATGGTGGAAGCGGGCGCAAACGAGCTGCCTGAAGCGGACATGATTGAGGCGATCGACTTTGGTTATGAAGCGGTCCGTGAACTCATCTCGGCGCAGTTAGAACTTTGTAAAGAGCTAGGCATTGAAATCGTTCGCGAAGAGGCTCCGATCACGGATCAGACCCTGGCAAACTACGTGGCAGAACGGGCGACGGCTCCGGTGAAGGAGGTTATCGCTCGTTTTGAAAAAGACAAGAAAGTTCGGGAAGCGGCTCTTGATGCCGTGAAAGCGACGATCGTGGCTGACATTGCTCTGATGGACGACGCGAATCTGGTCAAAGTGGCCGTCAGTGCAAATGGGAAGGCGCTTTCAGAGACCTTTAAGTCCATCACCAAGAAGCTGATGCGCAGTCAGATCATTGAAGAGGGCGTGCGGATTGATGGTCGCAAATTAGATGAGATTC
Source organism: Synechococcales cyanobacterium (assembly GCA_043787035.1). GTDB lineage: Bacteria > Cyanobacteriota > Cyanobacteriia > Leptolyngbyales > Leptolyngbyaceae > JAAFJU01. Next base: position 9,695 of record JAYVVL010000086.1, on the reverse strand, counting down.
GTCCAATTTCGTGCAAAGTTGGCGTGCTGCCTAACCGAGTCCATGGATCGGGTTTATTTAACCGGGGCTTGACGCAGGTGCTGTCAATCTTGACTTTGGGGACTCCGGGGGATGCTCAGGAAATGGACGATCTCCATCCTGAGACCGAGAAGCGCTACCTTCACCACTACAACTTTCCCCCGTATTCGGTCGGTGAAACGCGACCCATGCGATCGCCGGGTCGTCGGGAAATCGGTCACGGGGCCTTGGCTGAACGGGCGTTGCTTCCTGTATTGCCCGATAAGGTCGATTTCCCCTACGTGATTCGCATCGTGTCAGAGGTGCTTTCTTCTAATGGCTCGACGTCGATGGGATCGGTGTGTGGGTCCACTCTGTGTCTAATGGACGGCGGTGTGCCGCTGAAGAAGCCCGTTGGCGGGGCGGCCATGGGTCTGATTAAAGAAGGCGAAGAGATTCGTATTTTGACGGACATTCAAGGAATTGAAGATTTCTTGGGTGACATGGACTTTAAAGTAGCGGGAACCCGAGATGGGATTACGGCACTTCAACTGGACATGAAGATTCCGGGGTTGCCGATGACGGTGATTGCTGAGGCGGTCAACAATGCCCTCCCAGCCCGTCTTCACATTCTAGGCAAAATGCTAGAAGCCATAGAAGAGCCTCGCGGAGAACTCTCGCCCTCGGCCCCTCGCTTGATGACGATGAAAGTCGCTCCTGAGCAAATCGGGATGATAATTGGACCGGGCGGTAAAACCATTAAGGCTATTACTGAAGAGACGGGCACCAAAATCGACATTGACGATGATGGAACTGTGACTATTTCAGGTCTTGATGGAACAAAGGCGCTTCGGGCGAAGGCGATCATCGAAGGCATGACCAAGCGCCTTAAAGAAGGCGATGTCTACCTTGGCCGGGTCACTCGGACTATTCCGATCGGTGCCTTTGTGGAGTTCTTGCCCGGTAAGGAAGGCATGATCCACATTTCGCAGTTGGCGGACTACCGTGTGAAGACGGTGGAAGATGAGGTGGCTGTCGGCGATGAAGTCGTGATCAAAATCCGCGAAGTCGATAACCGAGGTCGGATTAACTTGACCCGTTTAGGGATTCATCCTGACGATGCTGAGGCAGTTCGGGCGGCGGGTATGAAGTCTTAGGCGTTTGAGTAATTAATCCTAAAATTTAAGTGTTTGGGCGACTAGGGTAAAACTGGTCGCCTTTTTTGTGTGCGATCGAGGCAGCCCCGGCATTGCCCGTTTCTTTTGTCAAATCGCTTAAACTGGTAATCAATAGACCTTTTTTAAGCTAGCGATCGAAAGCTTTACGTAATAAGAGTTGGAGTTTGGTCGTCAACGTCTTGTCAACCTACAGCGCAACCCAATTGAATCCCTTATGTCTCAGCCTGAAGCCCAAGCCACACTGCTCATCGACCGCGCAGAACAGTACCTCATAGAGCAAACTTTGCCAGTGCATTGCCGCTCCTAGATCAAGCAGTTGCGCTCGAACCGGACAACCTTCGGGCCTGGGGCAGTCGCGGATTGACACTAGGCAATATTAAGCGTTACGACGAAGGACTTAGTGACCTCGATCGTCTGTTAGCCATCGAACCGAACAATCGCACAGGGCTTTATGAAGCGTGGGATAACCAAGGTTATGCCTATGTGCTGCTTGGGAAATATGCCGAGGCACTCGTGAGCATTGAGCGGTCCATCGTGATTAATCCCAAGCATGCCAATGGTCAATACAACAAGGCGTGCTGTTTTGCCTACTAATTTAAGCTAGACCCAGCACTAGAAGCACTAGACGCTGCATTCCGGCTCAATCCTCGAAGATATCAACCGATCGCCGCCAAAGATCCGCAGTTTGCATTTATGAGAAATGAGCCACGATTTATGGAGTTAACTCGTAAGCAGTATAAGTAACTTGTTCCGAATCTATTACCCTGCAACAATTTTCGGGACTTTGAAGAAATTTTCATCCCGATCGGGAGCGCTTTCCATCAATCCTTCGCGGTTTTCGTATACGCGCATGACATCAGCTCGGGTCACATTTGCAACATCGATCGCTCGGGTGGTCGGTTCAATGCCCGTCACGTCTAATTCATTGAGTTGGTCAACATAGTCCAAAATTCCAGTGAGCTGGCTAGCAAATTGTTCTTCTTCCTCTGGAGTGAGTGCTAATCGGGCAAGGGTGGCAACTTTGTGGACGGTGGCGCGATCGAGAGACATAAAATTGGGGGGTGGATATAACGTTTAAGCTATTATAAACCCCATGTTCACCCAGAATGAAGAGTGAAGGTCTGGTCAATTAAGGCATCAAGATCGGCAAGGCGATTGCGCCGATGCCACTCTGCGATCGGACTCGTGCTTCGGCTTTGGCCCGCAGTTGAAGCCCAAAGTCCCGATGGGCTAAGCGCAATTCAATGGGAATCGATCGAGATCCACCGTTCATTCCAAGTTGAGTGCCGAGCCAAACTCCCGTAAGCCAGGGATGCGGACTTCGTGGCATCGCCCAAGGAAACGCAACAGTCCAATCTCCAAACGATCGCCGCACCGCTTCAAAGGCAACCTCCAAGGCCAAAACTTCATCACTGTCTAATAATCCGTCGGCTAGGGAACCCTCTAGGGTCCGATCGCCGCTTAAAATTAAATCTTGTATTGGGTCAATATCGGGCAGAGATTGCGTCATCGGGTCCGTCATCCAATCCATTTGTGCTATTGCCCCGCCAACGGCCCCACCCAACAAACCGCCATACCATCGTTCAAAAAGTGAATTCTTCATGCGAAGATAACTCCCATCGCCTTCAATCCATCCATATCGTACCAAGGAACTCGCCCATGCGCTGGACTGCTTTGCTCGCTCTACTGCTTACGTTCATCCCCGTTGCAGCGATCGCTAACCCAACCCGTACCCTCCTCAAAGTTGGTGCTGAGGGAGCTGACGTAACGGAGGTCCAGGCATTACTTAAACTCCTCGGCTATTACGAGGATGTTGTAGATGGTCGCTATGCTGAGAGTACGCTGATCGCCGTAACCCGATTTCAGGAGGCAGCCGGACTAAGCCAAGACGGGATTCTCGGTTTGCAAACTTGGGCAAAACTCTTGCCTGCTGCCGAAGCGCTCCCGCCGGCTGAGACTAAACCCGCCGACACTAAACCCGCAAAATCCATGCCCCAACCCGCCTCTCCTGCTGCGGTTGCGAACCCAAAACCTGCCCCAGCCACTGAACCCGCATCCTCGAAATATCCCATTCTCCGTAAAGGTGCTAAAGGAGATGCGGTGGTTAGGCTTCAGACTCGCCTGCGATCGATCGGTCTCCTCCAAACCCCGGCTGACGGAGACTTCGGGGCTGCAACGGAGCTAGCGCTCAAGGCAGCCCAACAAACATATAACCTTGAGTCCGATGGAGTCGTGGGTGAAGCGACGTGGCGCGCCCTGAAGCTCTAAGTCATCACATCAATCACGGTAACCAATCCACTACGTTTGATGACAAAAGATGTCTCTTATTTACTCTTCGTAAATGCTCTAGACTTCCAATGTAAAAGATTCTATCTTTAGGGAAAGGCACATCAGAACACCTCACATCATCTTCTGCCCTTTAGAAAAGAAGCCTGTCTCTAAATAACAGCCGACTTATACCAAGATCGGCTGAGGTCGAATTCAAAAAACACCTTGGGTCTTTGATTCATCTCCTTTAATGTTTACGTTGTCTGATGCTTATATCTATTAAGCTTCGGCTAAATAACTCTAAACTAGGGTCCAGGGAGGAGACGTCTCCATCTTATACTATGCAAACATAATATATTGGCATCCCATGAATCCTTCCCTTCCCATTCCCATTCTGAGGAAAATCAGACTAAAGTAGATAAACGGTTTTGCCGGCTTCTTTATTTATCATTCACTATCTACTTCTCGATCGACCCCTATTGCAACGCTCCTTGGATAACTTGGATTTATTTTGTCAACTATGCCTTATTCGTTAAATCGTCTGTCTATTTTTGTAGATGGAAATAATATGTTTTATGCTCAGCAAAAAAATGGGTGGTTTTTTGACCCTAAAAGAGTGCTCGAACACTTTGCAGGCAAAAAAACTGATTTTGAGCTGGTCAATGCCTTTTGGTACACCGGATTGAAAGATCCTCAAGACCAGCGTGGATTTCGAGATGCTCTGATTAGTTTGGGCTACACGGTACGAACTAAAATTCTTAAGGAATATTACGACGATACGTCTGGTCGTTATTCTCAGAAGGCTAACCTTGATATTGAAATTGTTGTGGACATGTTTAGCACGGTCGATCAGTACGATCGGGTGATTTTGTTTAGCGGAGATGGGGATTTTGAGCGGGCGATCGAGTTATTACGGGCAAAAAACACGCATATTACGGTGGTTTCGACCGAGGGCATGATTGCGCGTGAATTGCGAAACGCGACCGATCGCTATATCGATCTCAATGCGATTCGATCGGAGATTGAAAAAGCAGATTACTGAAAGGAACCTTCCCTGGATTTTTTGCCGATTGAATCATCTGAAAATCCAACTTCTTCCCTGCCCAAGACCATTGGAAAACCCAAGCTTCACAAGAAAATTGAGTAGCGATGGAGCAGTACGGGGACACGTATGGGCGGCAGTGATGATCGCCGCCTTTCTACTAGCTAAGAATCTCGTATCCTAAAGGAAGTCAAAGCTAAGTTACTTCACTGCGTTTCTGGAGAAGAGTTATCTACTATGAACCCACTTCCTCAAGATAATAATCGGGTCAACCCTCCATTTAGTAGATCCTTTAACGCCTCTTTTAATACCAGTGGGCGTAGTGGGCGATCGGGAACGCCGTTGGGCGATGGGCTGCGAAAGGTGGTCTGGCTACTGCTGTTCGCATGGCTGTTAGGGGCGATCGGGCTGGGTTGGCTTGTGAAGTTTTCGCTCATTCTGGTGGGGCTGGTGATTGTGGTGCCGATCGTTGGCTTTTTTGGATTGAAATGGTGGTTGACCCAAAATGTCGTTCAGGGCGACTGTCCGGTTTGCGGTTCTGAATTAGCTGGAATTAAGGGAAGCCAGATCTCCTGCAACTCCTGTGGCGAATCCTTGCAAGTTGGTGTTGGGACCTTTACTCGATCGGCCCAGGAAGGGACTATTGATGTCATGGCGGTGGATGTCTTGGATGTTACGGCAGTTGATGTGAGTGCGCGATCGGTAGACTAAGGCCCTGTCGAGTAAAGCTGGTAAAATAAAGATACTCAATCTTATCCACACTCACACTAATTTATAGAGGATCCGATCGCCATGGAATGGACGCCCGAAGCCGAAGCAAAGCTAAAAGAAATCCCATTTTTCGTTCGTCCCGGCGCGCGAAAGAAAATTGAGAAACTGGCGCAAGAGATGGGTGCCACGGCTATTACTCCGGACATTTACGACAAAGCCAAGGCAAAATTTGGCGAAAAGTAGCTGAATAGAAGGCTTGAATTTAGTTTTGACCTCTCAATCGGTTTGAAACAAACTTAGATGAAAGTCTTGGACGAGTTGTTCAAGTAAGAATAAACCCCCGACCGAGTTTCCCATCTCATCAATCGGCGGACTGTAAATGGCAATTGCGCCTCGGTTAGGCAGAACCGCTAAGATACTGCCACTCACGCCGGACTTGATCGGTAGACCGATGCGAATAGCATATTTGCTGGAGGCTTCGTAGAGTCCGCAGGTCAACATCAGGCTGTTGACGATGCGCTGGTAATCAGGTTCGAGGTTGGGCTGCGCGATGGCGAGCAATATGCCTAGACGAGCCAAATCGATCACAGTGCCTGAGAGACAGCAGATTTGGTTGTAGGTGTCTAGGACGAGATCGGCTTCCTCTAAGTAGCCCGATCGATTTAACAACTGGGCAATCGCACGATTGGTTTCATTGCCAAGAGACTGGACCGACGCGAGCATGAGAGGATCCATTTGAAGATTGCAGCCTGCTCGATCGTTGAGCCAGCGCCTTAAGCTTTCACATCGTACTTCAGCGGTGCTGCCAGGAAGCATTGCGGTAAGAGAAATGGCCCCGCTATTGATCATAGGATTACGAGGACGACCTCGATCGGAGGCAAGCTGAGTGATGGAGTGAAAGGGCTGATCGGAGGGTTCGACGCCAACGCGGGAAAAAATAGGTTCGATGCCAAACTTGTGAAGCAAGTACAGCAGCATCAACGGCTTAATAATGCTCATCAACACAAACGACCGATCGAGATGCCCTAGCTCCAAGCTTGGAAGAGCTGCCCCGTGAATGGCAATGGCTAGGGAGTCTGGGGGTAGCTCAGCGAGGCGAGGGATGTAGTCAGGAAGACGCCCAAACCGCGATCGAACTTGGGTCGGCTGAAGCCATTGGTTAACGTGTTCTTCCGTCAGATTCAGCCACCGATCGGGTCTGATTGCAGGCATTACATAGAGAGTTCATAGTTCATTTATCATCCCACTAAAGCGACGTTCTACGATCGGTAAGACAATGAGTGAAGTTCATCGCAATCCCTCAAAACGTTGGATCCAGTTTCGTTGTAGTGCGGTATCCAGAACGAGGGCCGCAACCCCAAACATGACGAAGCTTTCGATAATGGCGATGCCGACCGTCCAGAGATTTTCGCCGTAGGCCCAAAAGAGTTCGGCTTGGGCAAGGCCGCGCACTAAAGCAAACGCTCCGACTGCACCGGATTGGAGATGATCATCCTTGCCTGCCCCAACCAAGTGGCGATAGGTGATGCCAAACAGAAACCCTGAAAAAGCCGCGATGCCGATTTCAAGGGCGATCGTCGGACGGTGGATGAAGACTGGATTAATCGCACTGCCTACGGCGGACACCAAGGCTAGAGCGAGGGCACTTAACACGCCTGATTTGATGGATTCAATGCGTTCTATCCATTGCTGAGTCAACATCGGTTCGCGTTCCCCTTGCCCTGATATGATAGAGATTAAGTAACTTTCACGTATTGTAAGCGAGTCATTACACCATGGATATTGTGACATTAGGCTGGGCTGGATTGCTGTCGGTGTTTACGTTCTCGATCGCGATGGTGATCTGGGGTCGTAACGGACTCTAATGAGCAGCACGTTATTTACTGGAATCGAGTTGATGGCCGCGACGCTCATGGGTGGCATCACCTGTGGCGTGATTTATCTAACTCTTACCGGCTGGCGCGATCGTCGTCGCCGGGAGGATGCGGCGCGTGAAACCCGTCTTAAATCTAGATCCAAATAGAAGACCCTCTTCATCAAAAGGAGACCCCGATCGATAGTTAGTTCGATCGGGGTCTCCTTTTATCTTAATGAATGACTGAGTGAGCTACTTTGCGCTGTAGCTTAATCCAGGCGCGATATCTTCACCGTAGGCTTCTTCGCCATGCTCGTTGATATCAAGACCTTCGTACTCAGATTCTTCCTTGGCACGGAGCGGCATAAAGACGCTCAAGAGCTTCAGAATCGCGAAGGTGCCAACGCCTGCAACGACATAGGTGATGGCGATCGCCATTAATTGGTTCAGCACTTGAGCGCCGTTCCCATCTACCAAACCCACTGGAAGGTCTTTCCCAAAGACTGGATTAACGCCTTTGGTGGCAAAAACACCCGTCAAAATTGCACCGACTGTTCCGCCTACGCCATGAATTGGGAAGGTGTCAAGGGAGTCATCAAATTGCATTTTTGCTTTGATGCTAACTGCAAAGAAACAAGCCGTTGACGTAATCGCCCCAATCAACAATGCGCCGATCGGATTGACAAATCCCGCTGCAGGCGTAATCCCCACGAGACCTGCAACCGCTCCAGTCGCGATGCCGACCGCCGTCGGTTTGCCCCGTAACACCCACTCCAGAATCACCCACATCAGTGCGGCAGTTGCTGCCGCGATTTGGGTCGCGACGAAGGCGGTCGTGGCGATGCCGTTAGCGGCCAGCGCACTGCCTCCATTAAAGCCAAACCATCCGAACCACAGGATTCCTGCACCCAGAAGGATGAAGGGCACGTTATGAGGCGCTGAGGGCTGGTTGGGATAGGTTCTACGCGGTCCGATGACCCATGCCGCGACCAACGCCGACACGCCCGAGCTGATGTGAACCACGGTTCCACCTGCGAAGTCCAGTGCCTTGAGGCCGCCGTTTACGCCCAGTGCGCCGCCGACGCCCCAGACCATATGAGCAAAGATGGGATAGAGAATCCCAGCCCACAAGAACATGAACCAAAAGTAGGCTTTGAAGCTAACTCGTTCGACGATCGCTCCAGAAATAAGAGCTGGCGTGATGATGGCAAACATCATCTGATACACCATGAAGAGCTGGTGTGGAATAGTAGGCGCATAGGATCCAAATCCTTCTGTCGGGCTACCTTTCACAGCATCCACAACAAACACACCAACATCACCAAGGCTCGTCATCACATCTTTTGCAAGATAAAACCCGGCCTCCGGATTGACCTTGTTCAAGAACAACCAATCTAGGCCGCCGATTAATTTGTTGCCCGGTGCAAAGGCTAGGCTATACCCCCACAGCGTCCAGATAACGCCGACGATGCCCATCATGACAAAGCTCATCATGACAGTATTCAGCATGTGCTTAGCCCGAACAAAACCGCCGTAGAAGAAGGCAAGTCCCGGTGTCATAAACAAAACAAGTGCTGAAGAAATCAGCATCCAAGCCGTATCCGCACTGTTTTGAGAAGCATCAGCCGCAGCCTTGGCCGCCTCAACCGGGGTCGGATCTGCGGCCCAAGCAGGGTCGATCAGAGGAACAAGCAGAAGCGCGATCGCAACGAGTCCTGTTTTGAGACAAATGTTTAGCACGTTTTCACTACCTTACAGAACCACACACAAATGAGTAAAAAGAGGATAAATAAAAGGGTCAATGAGCGGCCTTACGTCAAGCGCGTTGTGACTGAAACTCAGCCTCGCTATACGATTGGAATATCCGCAACCTACTCATTGAATTTCATCAATATTAGAGCAGTAATTCTGTGTCTCACTATACATTTGATAAATATTACTTAATTTGTAGCCGCTCATCTAAAGCGAAAACCCATAAAGCAACAGCTTTCAGGGTTTGAGACATCTTTTTGAAAAAATAGTGTCATTAAGGTATGCATGGGTAGGATTTTAATTCAAGTATAAATACGGATTAAATCCTGCACAGTTTCTGAATTGCTGCTAGGCTACCTTAACCATGTTTAATACATTGACGCTATGGGCTTGCCATGTCGAAGAGGACGGTGGTCATGTAGCGATCGGCCCAGGCGGTTCCGAAGGCTTTTTCTAGAACTCGGCGGGTTTTGTCGTTTTCTTGCTGGCGGGTGCAGTAGTAAGTTTGGGCGGCGAGGATTTCGCTGGTGCGCTCTGGGGTGGCCTGGGTGAGCGCGGCTTGGGTGCAGTGAATTTCGAGATAGTCGGCGACGCGATCGATAAACTGCTCTTCTTCGGTGAGGCCCTCTGGATGAATAAACAGACAAAATGGTGAAAAGATATCGCCCCACATCGGGAACCGCCGCACCTGCTCAAACTCCAATTCTGGCAACCGCTCTAGCGCCGTCACATAGCCAGCAGGCAAAATCCGATCGCCGCTAATGGGCGACAAATCTGTGATCGCCATGCTGACGCCTTTGCGCCCTGCGACCAAATCAGTCCCAAACATCGGTAGTGCGTACTCTGGACGGGGAAACATAACACAATGGAGAATATCTAGGCCGTTCCCTAT
>JAYVVL010000085.1:0-5811 GCA_043787035.1 Synechococcales cyanobacterium | reverse complement strand
CCTTGGCACAACCAGGGATCACACGTCAGTGTTTTCAAGCGATCGGTAGACCATCCCCCGGAAATCCGCCTCTCCCGTCATGACTCAATCCCCCCTCCCCGAACCTAGTCCCACTCCTCGCAAACCGTTTTGGAAGAAGGCTGTTGTACCGCTTGGTGTTTTAGCGATCGCAGGCATAGGTGGGACGCTGTGGGCGCGAAAGTTTATTTACGAAGACATTGTACCGATTGTCGAAGCGTCATTGAGAGAGGAGTTGCAACGCCCGATTAAGATTGGGAAAGTCGAGACCTTCAGTCTGAGCAGTTTACGCCTCGGCAAATCCGAAATCCCCGTCACGCCCACCGACAGTGATCATGCCGAAATCGACGCGATCGACGTAAGTTTCAACCTATGGGAATCCATCCAGCGCAAAAAGCTCAACATCAAAGTCAACATCATTAACCCCCACGCCTACATCGAAGAAGACAAACCCGGCGTTTGGATCGGCACCGAACCCAAGCTTCCCAAAGACGACGAAAACACCGGAGACGTCGAAGTCACCGAAATCAAGCTTACCAACGCCACCCTCGAATTATCCCCGATCGCCAAATCATGCATCCCCCCCCAAGAATCCCCCAACAACAACAAATCCAACAACAACAAATCCTCCGACGTAAGATGCGTTAAGCGAAGCAACGCATCATCTAATTCCCCCCCATCACCCCAAACCCCGCTCCCCCCAGAGACGATCGCCTACAAAAACCTCAACGCCCAATTTGAAATCTTAGACAAAAACAAACGCTTCATCCTCACCGCCAACGGAGAATCCACAACCCAAGGCACCTTCAACCTCACCGCCCAAGCCCTCGACACCACCCCTCTTGTCCCCAAAAACCAACCCAAACCCACCCAACAGCTCGAAATCAACGCCCAAACCCGAGGCAACAAACTCCTCCTGAGTGAAATCGATCGTCTCATCCGCCTCCCCATTGATGTCAAAAGCGGCGAACTCAACGGCAACCTCGACATCAAAATCCGCCCCAACGAAAAATACCCAACCCTCAACGGCAGCGGCACCTTCACCAACATCGCCGCCAAATTTCCCGGCGTCCCGTACGGCGTTAGCAAAAGCGACGGCGAAGTCAAATTTGACGGCAAACGAGTCATTCTCGAAAAATCCAAAGCCCTCGTCGCCGACGCCATCTCCGTCCAAACCAAAGGCATCATCGACCTCGAAAGAGGCGTCAACCTTACTGCCAAAACCGCACCCACCACCATTCCCACCTTAATCAAAACCTTTAAGCTAAACCCGCCCGCCACCCTGACCGGAACCGTTCTCACCGAAATCAAAGTGACGGGTCCACTAGATAACCCGATCGTCGCCGGAAACGTTAAAAACACCACCCCCGTTACCGTTGTCAACTCTGACTTCAAAATTGATAATCCCGAAGCCAACAGCAATCCAGGATTATCGAATCAAAACCGCAACGCAATCGTTCTTAAGGAGGTAACTAGTAACTTCAAAGTTAATTCAAAACTATTGCTCGTCACGTTAACCGATGTGTTCGTTCTTCCTCAGCTTGGCGGCAAAATCACCGGAAGCGGCACCGTTGCACTCTCCAAGCCTGAAGCGATCGACCTGCGGTTCCAAGCCACGGATCTTCCCGGCGACACGATCGCCCAAACCTACAACGGCGGCAAAGCAATCCCGACCAAGCTCGGCACCCTAAGCGCCACCGTCTCCGTCTCCGGTTCCCCCACCAAACCCAATACCCTTGTCACTTGGAACGCCCCCGAGGCCCAGTATCCCGCGAAAGGTGAAATCACCATCGTCGGCAATAGTATAAATTTACAAAATACAACCGCCCAAGTCGAAGGCGGCACCGCGATGATCAATGGCACGATCGTCGATGGCAACATCGCCCTAAATGTAAAGACAGACGGCATCGGTCTCAATAAATTCTCTTCTGAACTGCGAGGCATCTTCAGCAGCGATTTAAAAGCCACTGGCAACATCGCTAACCTTAGTCCCCAAACCATTCGAGTCGCAGGCACCACTCGCCTTTCCCAGGGCGTTGCTGTGATTCAAGACCCGATCGTAGCCGACATCGAATGGACCGGAAAGCAGCTTAACATCAACAATGCAAGCGCACCGGGCCTCTCGGTTAATGGCACCGTCTTTGCAGACTTAGGCGGGAAGCCCGACATCACCGGATTGGATCTCAATGTCAAAACTCAAGGGCTTTCTCTAGCCTCACTTCCAGCTAACCTCCCCGCCAATGTCACACTCTCCGGCAGCACCGACTTCGACGGAAAAATTACCGGGACGCCCAAAGCACCTAGCGTTAACGGTAACATTGCACTAAACGCATTGAATGTAAATGGATTCAAGTTCGACACGTTACGAGGCACGATCGCCTTTGCATTGAATAAAGGCTTAGATTTTAACGTTGCTAGCAATCGCGATCGCATTTCAGCGAAGCTTGATGCAAACCTTCAGCCTATTAGCGCGAACCTTCGTCGAGGCAATAGTAGCCTAGACGCGGTGCGATCGGGCGAACTCTTTAATGTTGCCATCCAAAATCTAAATCTTGACGAACTGAATAGCCTTGGACTCGACAAGCCCATTGCGGCTGCAATAGCTCAAGCCGGAATCAGCGAATCCCTCGGCAGCACTCAGCTTGGCGGAAATCTCAACGGGACACTCGCTGTTAACCTCACGTCACAGCAACTCCAAACGGGCGTCTTTAATATCAATTCTCCACGTCTCGGGAACTTCCGTGCAACGCGTCTCACTGCATCACTCAGAGGCGGAAACCTCACCGCGATCAACGCTGGCACGATTGCAATCGTCGCTCCCAGACTGAGCAATCTCTTTGAAGCGAATGACGTAAGTATCACGGTTAAGAATGCAAATCTTCTCACAGGTGCGATCGCATCTGCCAACGTCACCGTAAATGCTCCCCGCATCGCCACCTTTACCGCCAAACAAATCACTGCCAACTTAGGGAGCGGCAATCTGAAATCGGGTCAGTCCGGCACCGTCAGCGTCCTGAATCCCAGGGTTAGCACAGGACGTGGGGAAGATTTTACAGCGGCGTTCTACCTTTCAGACCAGAAGATTAGCCTCCAGAAAAGCACCCTACGACTTCCCCTCCTAGACGATCGCGGCAACCCCACCGGAGAAGTCGGCACCATCGCTTTTAGAGGCGACGTCAATCTGCGCGGCGAACCCCAAGTCAATGCCGAAATGGCGGTTACAGACGGACGGTTTGAAGATGTCTTAAAACTTGCACAGGTGTTTAATCTCGAAGACCTCACCCGATCGTCGCCTCTCCCCACCTATGGCCGCGCCAGTGACGTTATCCCTGAAAAAGTAGACGTCAAAGATAAGACCCTCTTGCAACAACTCCAGACCTACGCCAAAAACAATCAAGCCCTGTCGCAAATCGCCGAAACCCGCCAAGGTGCAATCTTGCCTACCTCCCTTGACATTCGAGGACGCTTTGATAGCACCGTCAAAATTGCTGGAAATCCCTTCCGGCCCGATCGCCTCAAAGCCGACTTCAGCGTCAAAGCAAAAAATCTCGAATGGCGACCCTATGCCTCCTACGTAGAAGAAAGCAGCGATCGCAAACTCGATCGAAACTCGAATCGTGTCCTTAAGGCCGACAGTGCGATTCTCGAAGGTGGACTCGACAACGGCGTCTTAAGTATCCGGCCCTTTATCCTCAATTCAGGTGACACCAAAATTCGACTTTCCTCCGTCCAAATCGGCGAAGTCGATGAACAATCCGGCCAGCTCAAAATCGAAAATCTCCCCGTCGAAGCGATCCAAGAATTCATCCCCGTTCCGCTCTCTCTGGCCGGACAACCCCTCGCGCTAACGGGCAAACTCAACGCCACCGTGTCCCTCTCCGGACCTCGCAACAAACCCAACTTCCTCGGGGCACTGGCCTTAATGGATGGAACCCTTAACGGCAGCGCAATTCAGTCGGCCAACGGATCGTTTAACTACATTGACGGTCGCGTTAGCTTCAACAATCGCATTATTGCTAACTCTAGTGAACCTATAGTGCTCCAAGGGGAGTTGCCCATCGATTTACCCTTGCCGACCGGAACCGTCTCCTCACCCGATCGCTCCGTTAAGATTGCGGCACGGATTAAGGACGATGGCCTAGCGTTGCTAAATCTGTTGGGCCAACCGATCGCATGGCAGGGCGGCAAAGGCCAGCTCAACCTCGACATCACTCAAAACGACATGACCCCATTGACCGTCCTTGGCTCCCTCGTTCTCGACGGCGCACAGGTCAAAGTTCAGGCATTACCCGAGCCGCTCACCAACGTTAAAGGCCGCATCCTCGCCAACCTCAGCGGTCTACAAGTCGAAGAACTTCGGGGCGAATTTAGTAAGGGCAGTCTTGTCGCCCAAGGAACCCTGCCTCTCATTGGGTTCAGCGATCCTGTGCTTTCTGACGAAACGTCCTCAGGCACTTCTCCAGGCCCGTTGCCAAGCACCTCTCCAAACTCAATCAACGCCGGCCCCGAGCCGCTAAAAACCGCCGTAAGCAAAGTTTCAATTCCTCGCCAACAGCCCCTCACGATCGCCCTCCAAAAAATTGCCATCAACCTCAAAGGTCTTTACCAAGGCGGCGTCAACGGCAATCTTGTCGTTGGAGGCAGTGTATTCAACCCTCGAATTGGCGGAAAAGTCCTGCTTACCAACGGTCAAGTGCTCCTCACCGACGCGCCAACCAGCAATCTAGCTGCCGGAGGAAAAACAGATGGTCGGGTCCCCTTTGAACTTAGCGCATTAAACTTGACCCTAGGCGACAATGTCCGAGTCGTTCGCGCTCCCATTATCAACTTCGTCGCACGCGGAAACCTCATCGTCAATGGCACTCTCGATAATCCCACCCCCGTCGGTCGCATCGATCTCCAAGCTGGACAGGTAAACCTCTTCACCACGCAATTTGTATTGGCACGGGGCTACCGCAACTTTGCCGAATTCCGCAAAGAGTTGGGACTCGATCCCATTCTCGATGTGCGCCTCGTGACCTCTGTCCCTGAAGTCACGCGCACCCGCATCCCAACCAACAACATCACATCCGAAATTGCCGAATCAATCAACACCGCTAACACCATCGGCGGGGTTCAAACCGTCCGAATTCAGGCAAGAGCCAACGGTCCCGCCAGTTTGCTCACTGAAAATCTCGAACTCAAGAGTAGCCCCAGCCGATCGAATACCGAAATTGTAGCGCTCCTCGGTGGCGGCTTCATCAATACCCTTGGACGCGGTGACGATGCAACCCTAGGGATCGCAAACTTCGCTGGATCGGCCTTGCTCACCAACGTTCAAGGCGCAATTGGAAATGCCCTAGGTCTAAGCGAATTCCGCCTTTTCCCCACGCTCATTGGCAATGAGAAGCGGAAGACTTCGACCTTGGGACTCGCCGCAGAAGCGGGGGTCGATCTCTTCAGAACAAAAGACGGACTCCCCATCATCTCGGCTACTATCTTTCGGGTTCTGACCGTCCCCAACCAAAACACCCAGTTAGGACTCCGCTATCGAGTGAATGAGCAGTTCCTATTCCGAGGATCAACTGATTTTTCCGGAGACAATCGCGGCGTCGTAGAGTTTGAAACTCGTTTTTAGTCGGGTGCTTTAAGCGGGGTTATGAGACCTTTTAAACTGCGCCCTTTACATGTTTTTTGAAAAACCCGAATGCCATATCCCAAGCTTCCATTGCGGCATCAGCGTTGTATCCCGATCGTTGATCGTTCATGAACCCATGATGAGTTTTTGGGATAACGCTGAGGTTGTAGCGTTTA
>JAYVVL010000084.1:0-5811 GCA_043787035.1 Synechococcales cyanobacterium | reverse complement strand
ATAGGCAGTGCTTTTCGTCAGTTCACGGTCCTTAATCCAGTTGAGAAACCCGATACTGCGAGTGTTGCCGCCGTCCCCTTCCGCCAGCTTTCGTTCCCGATCGCGCACCGATCGAACAATCCGGCCCCGCCAAATCTCAGTTTGAAGGTCAAAGCGATCGCAGACTTGCCACGCTACCTGGACCTGCTCCTGAAAATCATGGTTGCTAAGACTCGCATCCTCTGGGTCTGGAATGGCAAACCCCAAGTCAAACGTGAAATCGCCCTCAGCAAGTTGCGACAGGTCAATGTGTCTCTTGGCGGTGGGAATCCCTTTTTTGGAGGTCTTCGTGGAAGTCTTTGTGGGAGTCTCGATTGCTTGCACCATAACCGTAAATTGCCTTTGCCTTATGTAAACGTTGGCGCTCAAACCGCTATTTATTATGACATGGCACGGCAGCGAAGCAGACTCGGCGGTCTCCTACAAACTGCCTATAACTGATTGCGTAACTTCAATATCAAATACCGATCGACTAACTGATCCGAAATCTGATTTGCGGGCGCATCCAGTACTAAAACGCCCTTTCGTGTGAGTTCGGCAAAGGCGACCTGTCGTTGTGCAAGCAAGTCCAACGCTACGGATCGCGCATAGGCATCTGCGACCCGATTGCCGTTAGGATCAGGAATTCCATGGGCGATTCGATCGATTTCAGGATCTCGCAGCGTGACACAAAACGGAAGATATCGCGGGGTGAGTTTGGCCAAGGACGCTAACAGTTCAGAAGAGGCCGTGGTGTCTACAAGATCGGTAATCATTACGACCAAGGCGCGCCGAGTCTGTTGACTAAGAATGTTGCTGACGGCACTCACGTAATCAGGTTCGGTCAAGTCGGGTTGAATGGGCGTGAGCTTCTCCAATAAAGTGGTGAAATGCCGATCGCCACGCTGCGGTGGAATCCAAGTGTGAATGGCTCGATCGAATACGCCAACGCCCACGCGATCGCCGCGTTTAATCCCTGTCATCGCTAACGCTAACGCTGCATTCAATCCCCAGTCAAAGCGCTGCAACCCTTCGACGTCTGCTGTCATGAGTCGTCCGCGATCGAGCAGAATAATCAGCGTTTGCTCCTGTTCAGGCTCCAGAACCCGCACGAGAGGCCGATTGCGCCGCGCCGTGGCTTTCCAATCGATGAGCCGTGGGTCGTCGCCTGCATTGTACTCCCGCAATTCTGCGAACTCGGTTCCGATACCAAATTTACGCGATTGTTTGATGGACCCGGCGGACTGTAAGGTGAGCTTAATGGTTAGCGATCGGAGCGCAATCAGATCGGGAAACACATCCACGTTTTCTGCATTACCCGTTTTCCAATCCATCCAAACCAAACCCCACGGACTGCGCTGCCGAACCTGCATCTTGCTCCAGGGATAGGTGCCTCGTAGGGTGGGCTTTGCGGTGTAGGTGAGCGATTTTGATTCGTGGGGGGCGATAGAGGTTATAAGCGTCTCAGTGGACACGGTGAAATGCTCTAGAGGGTAGGCATCCCGAATCTGGAGATCTGCCGATCGCGCTCCGGCCTGAACGACCAGCGTCACGGTATTATCGCGTCCAATGGATAGGCGAGAGAGCGGAACTCGATTGACGCTCACGCGCCCGTTGCGTCCAGCCCAAGCATCGATTAATGCCGCGACGAGGATGCCTACATCCAGCAGCACCATCAGTCCTATTGCCAATCCCATCGCGTTTTCACCGCGCCAGAGTGCTGCGATCGCTGCGGCGAACAATCCCACTAGGGTGAGCAAAAAATAGGTCCGAAGGGTAGGAATCATGAACGATCGCCAAGCATTATTTGCTCTATTCTATTGTAGTCGGCGATCGATCGAGCCTATGGGACTGTAAAGATGATGAACTCAACCAACATCTAGAATCCACTGCGGCTATCCTGTTCAAGAACACTCCTATTGAAAATTACAAGACTTTGGGAGTCTAGAAATCACGCTGCACGACCAACCCGATTGGAGAGTCGATCGACTTTAATCTATCTAAATTTATTCAGCTTCATTAAGAAGCGATCGATTCTTACCCATTCTTTACAGACAGATCTTAGCAAATACCAGTATTATTTAAAACATTACCACCTGTTGTAATTACGGATTTGAGGACTTCCCCTTTCCTCAATATTTCGATCTTCAAGATTCATTGCTAATTCCTATAGTGCCACAAAGTCAACATTCTTACTGTTGGCTAATTTTGTGAGTCACGTCTAACTCTTCTCTAGCTTGAATCCTTATGTCTACTAACTTTAACAACACGTCACTGACCAACGCGATCACTCCGAATTTGAGTACCTCATCCTTCATGACCCTGGATAGTCTCAATGCAACCCGGACTTCAGCGACCTATCAGATTTCGGTTAGCTCTGCGCAAGCGAGTATCAGTGTTAAAGCAGCTATTTGAGGCTTGACTGGGGACATGGACCTATCGCTGGTCCAGGACCTTAACAGTAATGGTATTGCTGAAAATAGTGAAATCCTCAAGTCTTCCATGACGGCTGGGACAATCGATGAAACCCTCAATCTCTTCAATCTCACCACTGGAACCTACTATCTTGTTGTTAAATTGGCTGATGGAGTAAGCAACGGAAATTATACTCTTCAGATGAGTGCGACCACTGAGGTTCAGCAAGATTTACTGTGGCGAAACGCGACGACGGGAGAACTGGGCGTTTGGACCTTTAATGGAACGACCTATCAAGGCAGTCAGTCGATTACGAGACAGTTTGGGACGGACTGGACAGTTGAGTCGGGGGTCCTCAACGATAAGGGTTTTGCAGACTTTAATGCCGATCGTACCTCTGATGTGGTGTTGCGGAAGTCTACGGGAGAGGTGAAGCTCCTACTGTTGGAAAATAATAGGGTTCTGGATAGTCCGATGCTAGGGACGGTTGGCGCACAGGATGTCTTACTTGGCATGGCTGATTTTAATCGCGATGGTGTGACGGATCTGCTCTGGCGAAATACAGGAACGAATGCGGTGACGTTGTGGCAAGTTGCGCCGGGAACGACTGGATTTGCGACGGTGAATTTGACCGGGTTAGCGTCGCCTAGTCAGTATGAGTTTCAGGGACTGGGTGACTTCAATGGTGATGGCAATGTAGATATTTTATGGCGATCAAATCCCGATGCCCAAAGCAATTATCGTCTTCGGATGACGCTGCTGAATGGGACGACTCTCCTTCCCAATGGCGATAGTGGTCCGATTTTGGAATCCTTATCCACGAATTGGAAAGTGGTTTCCGTGTTGGACCAAAATGGGGATGGCAAAGCGGATTTATGGTTTCAGTGGATGGGGACTCCACTTAAGGATAATTTGTCAGTGTGGACGATGAATGGTGCGGCTCGTCTGGCGGGGACGTATCAGGATCGATCGTTCATTCAAGACGGGTTGTCCTTGAGCGGAGGGTATGGCAGTGGCACCCTAAACGATCGCAAAACGACGACGGCTTGGCGCGATCGGGGGACAGGGACCTTAATGCTCCGATCGACGGACAATCAGGGCGGGGAATCGATTCAGTGGATTCAAGAAGCTGAGACGAAAGACCTGAATCGGATAAGTCAGCAAATGCTGCGACGGACATTGACGGAACGGGTGATTCCACAAAATCTTTCTGGGACGCAAACTGATGTGGTGTGGCGCAGTCAGGTTGAAGGTCAAAGTAATACTCAGCTTGGCTACTGGCGTTTCAATGGGACGGAGTATCTGGGCAGTACGACGATCGGCGGGACGATCGATAGCCGATGGTCGGTGGAAACAACCGGAGACTTTGATGGCAATGGGGTTGAAGATTTTATTTGGTATGACAAAGTAGATCATTCCTATGCGGTTTGGTACATGGGGCAGAGTGCTGGACCTGTGGGCGCATTTTTGACCGCTGGTGGAACGCCCATCAAACTCTCGAAGCAAGACTGGACCGTTGTGGGGGCACAGGATATTGATGGGGATGGGAAGGCTGAGTTGCTCTGGCAAAATAAGGATTTAAGTTCGATCGTGTACTGGAAGTTAGGTGCTACGGTCACAGATTTTAAGGTTTCTGTTACAGGATTTTCTCTAAATCTGTTAACACCAAACAAATGGAAAGTTAGCAGCGTGGGTGATTTTGATGGGGATGGGACGATCGATTTGTTGCTTCGAGATATGACGATCGGAAACACGGCATTTGCTTCGATTCGCAATCAGCAGCTGACCCCGCTCGTGAGTCATCCCTTCACGGGAATCGGTACGAATTGGATCGTAGAAGGGGTAGGAGATTTTGATGGCGATCGTACGGCAGATCTGCTGTGGCGAAATACGGATAGTGGAAAGCTAGTAATGTGGCGAATGTCTGCTTTATCAACAGTAGAGTCACAAGACTGGGGAGCTTTTAATATTGCTCAAACGTGGCAAGTGGTGGGCGTGGAGGACTTTGATGGCGACGGGAAAGCAGATATTCTGTGGCGAAATGTGGACTTAACCTCCGCGCTCAGGGGTGAATTGTCGCTGTGGCGCACCCAATCCCCGGCTCCAGGGCAATTCAATAATCCGCTTCGTCAAGCGATTCTATTAAAAGGTTCGGAGTTTCTGAATCCCAACATTATCGACGTCAAAACAGTAGGCCGATCGATCGCCATTCCCACGGCTGCAACGACGATCCAAATCAATCTCGTCAATGACACAGGAACGATCGGTGATAACGTCACGAATAGTCCAGATTTTAAGATCTCAGTGGGAGACAGTAACGCGGTTGCAGAATTTCTCATCAGTTTGGATGGGCAAAATTGGCAGAATGTGAAATCCCAACTGGTGAATAATGCGGTAATAATTGATCGCTCTAAACTTGAAAATATCTTGGGTCGATCGTTAGAAGAGGGTCGTTACACTGTGTCAGTACGATCGAAAGATAATGCGGGCAAACTTACGAATCAGTCGCTCTCGTTTGACCTCGATACGTTGGCCCCAACCTTAGATGTGACCGGACTTAGGGATGGAATGACGTGGGACATTACCGATCGATTTGCGGGGAGTTTGAGCGATCGAGATGCGCTTAGCAGTTTGAAATATTGGGTAAATGACGGGACAAAAACCTCGATTGCGCTCAATGTAACGACGCCAATCAACGGACGATCAACCCTAACGTTCAACAACACCGCGCTGAGTAATCTAGAGGCGTTGCCGAAAATGACAGCGCAGAAACTCCATGTGAAAGGACTCGATCGGGCGGGAAATATCGTTCAGTATGATTATTCGTTCATGCGATTAGATTTGCCCAGTCAGTTAGAGGATAGCTATCTTCTAGGAGATGATCCGATCGTCAATCAAGGGAGTTCAGATTCTCGATCGGGTGGCAGTTCTAGTGGATCGGTACCGGGTGGAACGGGTGGTTTTTATTACATTGGAGCCGGGGGTGGATGGGGTTATTCATCCGGTGGTGGCAGTGGGAACTGGACGCCTGCAAGTTCAGGCTGGAGTCCGAGTAATCCGACACCGAATCCTGATGAACCGAATCCCGATCGGCAACTGAATTATCTTCAAGCATTGGATGTCGTTTTAAGTACATCAATCGACGTATTAAGTAAACATCAGGCGGTGGTGAGTAAGAAAAACTCACTGATTAGAGCCAAAGAAAACTTAATGGGTTTGGGTAAGATTATCCAGGAATGGAATCTGTACGATCGTTATTCCACAGAGTTTAAGAATGGCTTTAATGGATTGTTTTCGTTGGGTTACGATTCGATCGATGGACAAATTAGTTGGAAAGATGCGGTAAAAGCGGGTTGGGTGTTTGCGAAAGCGATCGCC
>JAYVVL010000083.1:0-15579 GCA_043787035.1 Synechococcales cyanobacterium | reverse complement strand
GCGATCGTGGGTGGCTGATGTCTGGGCGTAAGTCGCCAATGGGAGTAATTGAGAGAAAGGTGTATGAATGAGAGTCTTAGTGAGACGGATTGGGATTGAGTTGGGTTGTTTGGTCACTGGGTTAGTTGCGGGTGGATTGATTTGTGAGACGATCGTGCGACAACGGGTTTTGTAACAGTATCTAGCAATGGGGAAGATGGTGGACATTGGGGGACGCCGGATTCAGTTGGATTGTCGTGGAATGGGCTGACATTATGTGGAGCGATCCAGCTCCCGGTGATTTTGATAGTCAACGCACGGAGCAAGATTTACACAATGCATTGATGAATGCTGGGGAACAAACGCCTTGGATCATGGTGAGACATTCGCTGGGTGGTCCACACATTATGATTTTTAATCATTTTTACGAATCCAAAGTTGCTGGATTTGTCTTTATAGATGCATCCCATTCTGAACAAAACGATCGCTTTCGTAAAATCAAGGGCAACGCTACAGATGACGAGCCTAAAATCGCTAAGATCCCACCGCTCCTTGCCGATATGGCCGCTCGGATTGGAATCGTCCGGCTGCTTCCCTTGGGATTAGCACCGGGTAATGCACCGTCATTTGTCAACCCTGAAGAATTCAAAAAAGCAGGCCATCATAAATTTGTCGAGTCTTCCCACAACATCCAATTCAATCGTCCTGAAATGGTGATCAAGGCCGTTAATGAAGTGGTTTCGATCGCACGAAAAAAGTAACCCTAAAACCAACCGCAACATCAAAGGCCAAACAGTAAGCAAACGTAAGATAGATACGAAAATTCAGAGACATGAATTGCAGCTAAGCTAGAGCTACTGTCTTTTGTGTTTTGTCATGTGCCGATCGTTTAACACCACCGGTCCCTGTCGCCCGGACATTCACTATATGGTGTCCTCGACTGCTCGCTTACCGAATTTAGAGCGGTTAATTGAGCAGCAAAATTATTTTGTGATTCATGCGCCGCGTCAAACGGGAAAATCGACGGCGATGATGGCGTTGGCCGAACAGTTGACGAAACAGGGGGAGTTTTTAGCGGTGTTGGTGTCGGCGGAGATAGGAGCGCCCTTCTCAGACGAGACGGGGAAGGCAGAATTAGCGATTTTAGGCTCTTGGTCACGGGCGACAAAACATCGACTGCCTGCGGAATTTCAGCCGCCTGTGTGGACTGCCGCGCCCGAGGGACAGCGTATTCAAGCGGCCCTTCAAGAATGGAATGAAGTCGTTCCGCGTCCCTTTGTTGTCTTTATCGACGAGATTGATTCTCTTCAGGGTCAGGCGTTGATGTCGGTGTTGCGACAATTGCGAGATGGCTTTTCCGATCGACCCATTGGTTTTCCCCAGTCTATTGGCTTGATTGGCCTGCGGGATGTGCGGGATTATAAAATAGCGGCGGGTGGTAGCGCACGGTTGAATGCTGCAAGTCCATTTAATATCAAAGTCCGATCGTTTACTCTGCGCAATTTCAATGCGGGCGAGTTAGTTGAACTCTACAATCAGCATACCGAAGAAACCGGGCAAATCTTTACACTAGATGCGCTGGAAATCGCCTTTGAATTGACCCAAGGACAACCTTGGCTCGTGAATGCGTTAGCCAAAGAAGTGGTAGAGGAACAGGTACTCGATCGGACCGTTAGCATTACAGCAGCGCACATTCAAATTGCGAAGGAAGTGTTAATTCAACGGCAGGATACGCATTTAGATAGTTTGTCGGAAAAGTTACTGGAGGCTCGGGTGAGACGGGTTTTGGAGCCGATGCTCGGGGGGCAAGAACTCAGTAATGTTCAAAATGATGACATTCAATATCTCGTGGATTTGGGACTGTGTGTGATTGCCCCAGAACGTGGACTAACGATCGCTAATCCGATCTATCGCGAAATTTTGCCTCGTGTTTTGACAGTACCACAAATGGCCTCAATTCCACAGATTTCACCGAGTTGGTTGACATCTGCGGGTGAGTTGGATTTGGACGCATTACGGATTGCATTCATGGCCTTTTGGTTACAGCACGGTGAGCCATTACTAAATAGTGCGTCGTACCATGAAATCGCGCCGCATCTGGTACTAATAGCATTTCTCCATCGGGTCGTGAATGGGGGTGGTACATTAGAACGGGAATATGCGATCGGACGAGACCGAATGGATCTTTGTTTGCGCTATGGTGCGGTAACGTTGGGAATTGAGATTAAGGTGCAGCGAGACGATCGGCGCAATCAGTTAGTGCGCGGGCTAGACCAGATTGATGGGTATTTGGCACGGCTGGGATTAGACTTTGGTTGGCTAGTGATTTTCGATCGGAGACGGGACGTGTTGCCCATTGAAGAACGGCTGCGATCGGAACTGCATTCGACAGAACAAGGTCGGCAAATTACCGTAATTTATGCTTAAAGTACCGCCTTAGGTTTGACCTCAACAGTACAGGGCTGCGTCTGACAAGAACTCTTGAAAAGCTGCTGAATATATGGCTTTTGCCAACTGAGCGGAATCTCTAACAAATCTCTCGAACCCGTAAATCCTTGCGCCAAAAACAACACGGTCGTAACGCTATTTAGAATGATATGAGTATGTCGCCAACGCTGAGTCCGATCGCGGTAGATATCCTGCACAATTGTCAATGAAAAAATCATTAACATCGCCGCCATCATGCCTAAATAGTAATGGGATGCATACCATTCAGAATCGCGGTGATAAATTTCCGGTTGCATCCCCAGAATCCCGAGTTCCATTCCCGTCAAAATGGCAAACGTTCCTCGCTAGATTCGATCGGTGGAGCGATCGAGAAACACCACAGATGTGGCCGTTAATCCAACCGTTAATCCTAGGAAGACCAGTCGAAAGGGCGTCTTGTAAAACGTCTTCTAAAGCTAATCGCCGAGCTTGGGTTAGCCAAGCTTGATACAGAATAATTCCCAGTAGCTGGAACACGATAACAACAGCGATCGTCGGATGAATCAGCATGAACCACTCACTCACCGCCATTTCTATAACCTCTGTAAATACCCCATGACAGGTGCGGGACTGCACGTTATCTAGTAAAAGATTACCTCTTGATCAACCCAAGCCGTTGCGGTAAATCGCACTATAATCTTTTTGTGATCTACGATCGAATTTCATCCCGAAAATCCACCCGAAGCCCCATGTCGCTACCTTACCCCATCTCCAACGGTTCTCTTCTAGATAATCGCTACGAAGTCTCTCAATTTTTGGGTTACGGCGGCTTCGGACGGACCTATCTAGCCCGCGATCGGCAGCGGTTTAACGAATTGTGTGTGCTCAAAGAATTCGCGCCGCAGGTTAATTCGCCCGAAATCCTGCGCAAAGCAGAGGAACTCTTTAAGCGAGAAGCCGGGACGCTTTACCAGCTTCGCCATGAGCAAATCCCAGAATTTAGGGCGCAGTTATCCCTCAAGATTGAAGGGCACGATGCCTTGATGATTGTTGAGCAGTACGTTGCAGGGCAAACCTATGAGCAATGGATCGAAGGCGGCGATCGCCTTGATGAAACTGGAGCCATTCAGTTTTTGCGAGACCTGCTTCCGGTGTTGATTTACATCCATACCCGAGGCGTAGTGCATCGTGATATTTCGCCTGACAACTTAATTCGGGAAAAAAATAGTCTTAAACCCTTTCTCATTGACTTTGGTAGCGTCCGACAAGTGGCCAAAACCGCCATGCAGATGTCCGGCGTAGCCACTGGAACGCAGATTTATAAGCCCGGATTTTCGCCCCGTGAACAGTTACGCGGCGACGTTTCTCCCAGCACTGACTTATATTCCTTAGCCGTCACTACCTTAGTTCTCGTCACCGGACGATCGCCCCTCGAACTCTACGATGACCAAATCGATCACTGGCACTGGCGACAATTTGTCCGATTTAACCCGGTCTTAGAACAATTGCTCGACCACATGCTAGCCACAAAAGTGAGCGATCGCGCCCGCAGCGCCTCAGACGTGATGCACCGATTACAGGCTATCAGCGGACTCCCCGGACTCGCTGTCGGCGATCTTGCGCCCTATATTCCCCCGCAGCCTCTGGCCTTCCCGAGTTCCCCGCCCCAAACCCTTGCGCCATTGCTTCAGTCCCCATCACCTCAACCGCAGTTCCAGCCGCAGCCGCAGTTTCAATCGCAATCCCAACCGCAATCCCAGCCGCAATCACCCCCGTTGTCCCAAATGCGCACCGTTGCGATCGCCCCAGCCAATCCACAATCGTTCCCCACTACCTATCCGCAACAACCTCGACTCACCGAAGAAGACCGATCGGGACCGCTCACCCATCCCGATCGCAATCTAGACCGAGATCCCCCGGAAGAGAACGGGTTGTGGATGCTGGTGAAGTTACCGTGGCGAATGCTGGTGTGGTGCTTGAAAGGGTTATGGATGGGCGTAAAGGCAATAGATTGGGTGATGACTTGGGTCTGGCGCGGGTTTTTAATCGCGATGCTAGTCGGCGGCGGCGCGATCGCGTCTTACCTCTGGAAAACTGGACAAACTCAGGTTGCTGCTGTCGAAGAGCAAGTGCGATCGCCCCAACTCCAGATTCCAAAACTCCCAAAAATCAACCTTCCACAACTTGAGCTACCCCAAGTTACACTTCCCCAAATAAAAATTCCAGACTTCAAACTGCCCACCTGGGATGGCGCAAAACTCACCACCTCTAAAAACTGTGCTGAGACGATCGCCCGGTTTGAACGATCGGGCCTCTCCAGACAGCAGTTCTATGGCGCTGTGGACAAAAAATTTCGCTTGAATCACCCAGAACTAGACGGGCGAGACCTCGGCAATTTGGATGGAGATGCCTCATTGCGGCAGGAATGGTGCTCTATTGGCGATCAGGTTTTGAATGATGCGCAGCGTTGAACTCGCCCAATGACACGATTCCCAGAGTAATATAAAAACTGATTTCGGCCTTCCAAACGACAATCCCATGAACTGGTTCCGCCCTTCAAAACTCATCTCCCCGCTTAAGCCATCCTCTCCGATCGCCGCCGATCTCGCTCAAATCGAACGGACGATCGCCCAAGATTTGGCCTCCCAACCGCTTCACAAAGAAGGCCCAACCGCATTTGTCCAAGATGCCGACTACCCCGACGACGACGCCATCACCCAAGCCTTCAGTGAACTCACCGCCCCCGCGCCCAAGCTTGCGCCCAAGCGACCGATCAAAACCCAAGTCAAAACTTTCGTGAGCCTCCGACCCTGGCTGTTTCTGCCGCTGCTAGGATTCTTCCCCACGATCGCCTTTACTCTCGATCGTCTCCATCCGCCCCAATCCGCCTCGATCGTTCAATCCACCACCCCACCCCTACCCTCCGATCGATCGCCCAACGCACTGCCAATATCCGGTCAGCTTCCCGCCTTTAATTCCGCCCATCTGTCCGTCAACCCGCTCCCCGCCCAAACGCCTGTAGCTCTGACCATTGCGACCCCGGCTAGTCTTGTGCCGATCGATCTCTCCAAGCTAACCCCGGCCCAAAAAGCCATGAACGCTCAAGCCAAAGCCGCCTTTGAAGCAACCAATGCTCCCGTCGATGCCTATGTCGAGATGCACGTCTCGATCGCAAAAGGCAGCGCAATAGCGTTTGCCAGCGATACCGCCATTAATGTAACTGACGACCAAGGCAAAAAAATATCCACCCTCTCTGCCTCAGACGTTCATACGGCACAGCTTTCTGGGAACGGCCTCACGATCGGCGGCGGTGCTAGCCTTCCCGCTGCTGTTTTCCTCGAACCGGAACCGGGCGGACTGCTCTACCTCAACAACCGTCCTTACCGGGGCAAAGTGCTTCTCGCCCCCGATAGCGGCGGACAGCTCCACGCCATCAATTACATTAATTTGCGTCACTACCTTTACAGCGTCGTCGCCAGCGAAGTTTCCCCTAGTTGGAGCGCCGAAGCCATCAAAGCCCAAGCCGTCGCCGCCCGGTCCTACGCCCTCACCTACTACTTCAAACCCGCCGGGAAAACCCTTTTCCACCTCGGTAGCGACGAGTATTACCAAGTCTACAGTGGCACCCAAAAAGAAGACGATCGGAGCAACCAAGCGGTCGATGCCACTGCCGGAGAATATGTTAGCTACAAAGGAGGCGTGGTCGAATCCCTTTATGCAGCCTCGGATGACATTGTGGCCGAAGCCTTCGCGGGGAAAGGCATGAGCCAACTTGGGGCCAAAAATTTAGCAGAGCAAGGTTACAAATACAATCAAATTCTTGCCAACTACTACCCCACCACCAAAATCGGCAAAATAGCAAAAGACGAGTAGCCATCTAAATCAATTGTGGAGAACAATGTATTAAATCGCTCTTGCAAGATTAGCGTTTTAAGGGATAATCTTCAGACATTCGATTAATCCTCGTAGGACCGCTTTCTAGCATGATGTTTCTCTGGCTACTGTTGACGATCGGCGGAATTTTGGCATTAGCGGCGATCGGACTCGATCTTCAGTACCGTCGTCGAGCAGGCAACGCATTAGAACTCACCGCTGGACAGTGGGATATCAAGCCCATTTCCCCAGAGCACTGCCAACTCGTCGGTCGGCTGGAATTCATTAACCGAACCCAGCGACTCGATATTATGGTGCCGGAAATCTGGACCCAAGTCACGCTTCTGTCCAAGGTTCGCACTGACAACATCACCACTAAAAGTCGCATCATCAACCACTTCAAAGATTTCGAAGCCCGCGAAGATGACTACTGGGAAAGCGACATCATCGACGTGAACTGCACCGAACCCTTAGAAATACAACTGGACTTCCAAGGCCCAACGGTCGATGCGCTTCAAGTGGCTTGGATCCGGGTCCACTACTTCACCTACGGTCCCGGCGGACACCACAAAGCCGTCAAGCACGTTATCGTGCCCCTAAAATTTCCGTCCGTGGAAGACTCGAAGCGATGGCGTCCCGTGGGCAACGCCGACCTGTTGCCCATCAAAACCCATCTGCTTACCAGCCTCGACAACCCCGAAGAAATGGTGAAGCAGTACGTGGTGCCCCACGCTCAGAAAGGCGATATTGTGACGATCGGAGAATCTCCGCTTGCCATCATGCAGGGCCGCTATCACCACAACGCAGACCTCAAACCGGGTTGGCTCGCCAGTCGCCTCTGTTACATGTTTCAATCCACCTCAAGCCTCGCGACGGCGGGTGGGTTGCAGGCGTTGATTGATCAGGTGGGTGCATGGCGAGTGTTCTTGGCCTTTGTGGGCAGCGTTCCGTTTAAGCTTATTCCCCAAGGAGTAGCCAAATCTTTAAACATTGATGGGATGTTCTACCGACTGGCTGGAGAACAAGCTAACCTAGTGGATGACGTCACTGGAACAATTCCGCCCTATGATCAGTTTGTTGTCCTCGGTCCGCAGAACCCAAAAGCGGTCTGCAATCGAATTCAAGCTGAAACTGGACTTTCCGTTGCAATAGTAGACGTCAATGATTTACGCCGCGTGAAGGTATTGGCATCGACCGATGACGTGTCCCATGCATTCCTTCAAACCGTGTTGATCTCCAATCCGGCAGGAAATGCCAGCGAACAAACCCCTGTTGTTCTCATTCGTCCTTCGGCATAATGTATGTAATACCTAGCGTATTTAATATATGTCGTCCTATCCAGAAAGCCTGCTATGACCCGCACTTCTCGCCCTACCCTAACCCCATCTGTCACCATTCGATCGCTCCAATACCGCGATCTCGATACAATCGATCGCCTCATTCGCGAAAGTTGCGAAGAGGCTCCTGAGGGTGCGTCTATGGTGCGAGAGGCTGGGGTCACGGTAAGTCGCTGGTATGGGTTACTTCAGTTCCTTAACTGGTTTCCGAATCCCCTGCGGCACGCGCTTTCCATTCAGGTTGCTGAAGCAGGGGGTAAAGTCTGCGGCATGATTCAGACGTCGCCGTTCAATCGGGCAGGCACTACTTGGCGCGTCGATCGGGTCCAAGCAGAATCTGCGGTGATTAGCCCTGACGAGTCTGAGGGGACGACAACGCTTCTAAGCGCGACGGACTTGGGATCTTTGCTCCTGCGCAATAGCTTTACGACCATCTTGCAGGCGCGAACGTGGCTTCTAGAACTGGGGGTCAATGATGACAAGGCCCTAGCACTCTATCGCCACAATGGATTTCAGCCCGTTGCGCAAATTACCTATTGGTCACTGTCGGCCCAGCAGATCCAGGAAGTGTCTGAGCGCGAACCTGATCTCCCGAACCTGCTGCCCGTCAGCAACGCCGATGCTCATCTGCTGTATCAGCTCGACAACATGGCAATGCCGCCTTTGGTTCGTCAGGTGTTCGATCGCCATCCACAGGACTTCAAAACCAGCGTTTTTGGATCGCTTGTTCAGCTCATCACGCAATGGGTGACTCAGACTGAAGTCGTTAGTGGCTATGTCTTTGAACCTCAGCGGAAGGTTGCTATTGGCCATTTCCAAATTAAGCTTAGCCTTGATGGCAGCACGCCCCATAGCGCTCAGCTTACGGTTCATCCGGCCTATACCTGGCTCTATCCTGAAGTGATGGCCCAAATGGCGCGGGTGACTCGAGAGTTTCCCACCCAATCACTCCAAATCCTGTCCGCCGACTATCACCCCGAGCGCGAAGCTTACCTAGAACGCATTGGAGCCGAACGGATTGCCCACACGCTGCTGATGTCTCGATCGGTATGGCACAAACTGAGAGAATCCCGTCTCATTCCTCACCTTGAAAATCTGCCCTTGGGTGACGTGATCCCTGGATTTCAGCCGACTCGCAAGCCTGTACCTGGTCGTATTGTGCTCGACCATTCCAATGACTCTGCCCAACGGCCAAATTCTAGTAAAGGCGATAGTGCTTCAAACGACTCATTCCCGAATGATCCCGATCTCTGTTAGTTCTGCACCCGCTCGTTCTGCCTTGGGTCTTGACATTGGCAAAAAGCGCATTGGCGTTGCGGGATGTGATGGTTTAGGACTCTGTGCTACGGGTCTTGTGACGATCGAACGCAGGTCTATGGATCAAGTCCTTGCTGAGCTGACGGCCTTGGCTGCCGATCGGCATGCACAGGTGCTCGTGGTCGGATACCCGCTTAATATGGACGGAACTGCTGGGCCTCAAGCCAAACAGACCGTTCGAGTCGCTGAAATTTTCTCCAAGGCGTTGAGTCTGTCCGTCGAATATGTGGATGAACGGCTAAGCAGTGTCGAAGCTGAGGCTCTAATCCATGCTGAGAACCGATCGCCCTCCCAAAACAAAGGACTCATCGATCGCAAAGCTGCTGCCGTAATCTTGCAGCGCTGGCTAGACGGGACCGATCGGGTCAGCCTTTAAAACTATCTGTGCAGTACGATCCAAACTAGGGGATACTATTACCGTGAGAATCCCGGCTTCTTGGGCACCCTTTTCAGGGGCGACTGAGACAGACTTGGAGTGATGGAATAAGGATAGGAAATCCAATGGACGAAGAACTTTTTGATGCCCCGACCGTTACCGTTACTGACGAAACTGGTCTAAAACTCGACTGCTACGTTGAGCACGATCTCACCGTAGAAGGTGAAGAGTATGTCCTACTCTTACCCGTCGATTCCACGATCGAAATCGTCTCCTGGCAAGAAGACGGTAGCGACGAGGAAGAAGCAGTCCTAGTGGAAGATCCTCGCCAAATCGCAAAAATATTCCCCACCGCCAAAGCGGTCCTCGGTGAACAAAATCTGACAATTAAGCACACTGCCGTCGTCCTCACGGTCGAAGGTGATCTCCCCGAACTGTCTGAGGATGAGTATCCTGAAGGGGATCTTGATGAAGAAGAACAAGAAGAGCTTCAGCTCCTCGCCAGCTTTTATCATGAGGATCAGGAGTATGCGATTTATGCGCATCTCGATCCCTACTTTATATTGGCTCGGATGAATGCTAAGGGTGAACCGATACTTCTATCACCTGAAGAACTGAAGCGTCTCGAACCGCTCCTACCCATGATTGAAGATCAATTGTTTGATTCGCTAGAGTAGATAGCAGGTCAACGTTAGGCTCCGACAACCCTAGCGTTTGATCCGTGCTGCACAGGTTGCAGGTATTAGTCACCATTTTTAGACGTTATGAATTTGATTCGTAAAGGATCGCTAGGGATTCTGGTTGCCTTGGCTTTAGGGTCGATCGGCACTTGGCAAGCGAGAGCATGGTGGGAGACAGAAACGGCTCCGATCGCGTCTTCTGTCGCAGCAAAAACGGTTATAGTCACGATTCCTTCCGGCAGCTCTGCGCAATCGATCGGTGATCAATTGCTGCAAGCGGGTGTTATTCGATCGAAGCGCGCTTGGCAAACGTGGACCCGAATCCAGACCTTTAGCAGTCGCCAGGGCGGATTTCAAGCCGGGTCCTATGAGGTATCTCCCCAGGAATCCCTGACCGAAATCGGCAACAAAATTTGGACAGGAAAAGTTGTCCAAGCCGGATTTACGATTCCAGAAGGCTGGAATATTCGGCAGATGGCCACTTATTTTGAGGAGAAAAAGTTTTTTAAGGCCCAAGATTTTCTCACCGCAATTCAGCGGTTTCCATCGACCCCTGCGGCCCAAAAATATCCGTGGCTCCCGCCTAATCTCCCCTTTGTAGAAGGATTTCTGTTTCCAGATACCTACCAAATACCCGTAGGGACCGTTACCCCTGAACAAATGATTACCGTAATGCTCGATCGCTTTGAGAAAGCGGCACTGCCTATCTATCAGGCTCAGCAGAGCACAAATCCCCTCAAACTCAGCCTGCTTCAGTGGGTCACGCTCTCTAGCATCGTCGAAAAAGAAGCGGTCATCCCCACCGAGCGTCCCATTATTGCTGGAGTTTTTACCAATCGTCTTGAGAAGGGAATATCCCTCGGCTCCGATCCTACGGTAGAATACGCCTTCGGAATTACCCAAACCCCAGAAAATCCGCTGACTCTCACCCAAGTCCGCACGCCATCGCCTTACAACACCTATATCAACGTTGGATTGCCGCCTACCCCGATCGCTTCTCCGGGTCTTGCGAGTCTTGAAGCTGCGTTATCTCCTCAGGCGACTGAGTATTTATATTTCGTGGCGCGTTATGATGGGACTCATGTTTTCAGTAGGACCTTAGGGGATCATGAGTCTGCCCAGGATAAGATACGCGATCGGTTCGACGCCAAATCAGACGCTAAAGTTGACGCTAAATTAGACCCCAAATCAGACACCAAAGTGCCTCCAACAGCTAGCCCTAGCCCAACGACAAAGTCTGCTCCAAAACCTATTACACCCTAACGTGCCATGTCCTGGAAAAATCGTCTCCAACCCGACTTGTTTCTCGCGGATAATATATTAAGTTTGACGCCCCAAACTTTGTTGGACCACCATATTAAGGGGATCGTTTTGGACGTGGATGAGACTCTAGTGCCCATAAGCATGCCGCAGATTACCGCCGAGTTGTTGCTGTGGATTGAATCGGTTCGTGCAGTGATTCCTCAGATTTGGCTCGTCAGTAACAACGTCAGTGAAACCCGCATTCAACGCATTGCAGAAGCGCTCAACGTCCCCTACATTACCGGAGCCGGAAAGCCTTCAAGACGAAAACTCCGTCGCGCGGTCGAAGCCATGAATCTTCCCGCTGAAAACGTTGCGATGGTGGGCGATCGGCTGTTCACCGACGTGCTTGCAGGCAATCGTTTGGGGATGTTTACGGTGATTGTAAAACCCATGGTGGACCCAGCAGAAGGCAAGAAGCGATATCTGATCCACGATCTTGAATTCAGAATTTCCAAAGCCTTAGGCGTGCCTGTTTCTCTCCCCGATTGGCTCTAGCTATGAGATACCGAGTCTGGGAACGAGCAGACTGACCGCAAGAATTCCAACGGCTAGCGCTAGACTGAGCAGTCGTCTTGGAACCCCTCGCCAAGATTTCAGTTTGGCAATGCCGTGAGGCGAAAAGGTGAGCGTGAATTTGGCGATCGGTTGATTCAGTAAATGCTCAGAGTCTTCTATTAATGTCGATAGTGGCGTCTCAGTGATGCGATCGATCACGCGCTGAATTTGTGGCACACAGGCAACAATTATCCCAACAGAACTGACACCGATCGAATAGGTTAGGTCATAGTTTCCATTAAGATCCGTAGCCCACACATCTAGAATCTTGCGTTCGATGTCTTGCTGAACCCGTCGAATTCTACAAAAGTCGCTCGTGTCTGGGGCTGCAGCTAGATTGAAGGCGGGATGTAGTGTTGGATTCTCAGATTCATTTAGGCTGGACTTACGATAGAGACAACAAAAGGCGATCGCCTGAATAGCCGCGATTCCGGCAGAAAAAAGGATTTTATAATTGATCTGTAGTGTTGGCAGGTACGCATACGCAAACATTACGAGGAAAATGCCTATCACTTGGAATCCCACTGAAATTAATGTGATCCATAGCCACCAGCGAAATCTTCGAATGTAGGGTGAAATAACATAATGCTGGGCATAGCCGCAGATGAAGGCACTTAAAATCAAACTAGAATAGGCGACGATCGATAATACTATCGTTGGAGTAGCCGATCGGAGGGCCACACTACCCGCCCCATTAAACTGGGATCTCCAAAGGACTCCGGCCAAGGCTGCTGCAAGTCACCGTGGCCAGAATCCACTGTGGATCGGGGATATAGTTCCGAATCACTAGCTATTGAGAGAACCCTAAAAGTCCGCCCAGCAAGAGTCCCCCGGACAAGCACATACTTAAGTGAATCGGTTATTCCAAGGACATACTTTCAGTGAAAAAACGGAACCTCATCAGATTTGAAACTGCTATGACTGTCCTCAGATACTCAGTTTCAATGGAAGTGTTCCCACCGCCTATGCTGCGCTTTTTACCTTTCGATCGTCTCCACCTCCCCTCCAAAGGAACCCCTGTCCGTTCATCCTTTCAAAACTCTAAGTTAGAGCCTCAAACCGCCGGAATTGGCATCATCACGTTGCTAATGGTGGGATTGACGGTTCATGTCTCCAGCCTCAATCTTGTACAACAGGAGCTGGCTCTGATAATCGAAACGATCGCCCAACAGACGACGACCTCATCAAACCCCCAACGCCTTGAAGACTGTCAGCCCCACGAGGTTTTTCGGGTGAGCGACAGACAGTGCCACCAAAGTCAGGGCGAGTAGACTGGACGGGTTGGTTGACGGCCTATTTAGAGGTTGGCAATCTTCACTTCAGGCAGCTTGTCCGCAGGCTCAAACCCAAACACCCGCGAGTAAAAATAAAATTCACTGTCGATCGCCCGTCGAATATTCTCCGCCTTACGGAACCCATGTTGCTCCCCTTCAAACAGGATATACGCCACAGGTAATCCCTTGGCCTTCAGCGCATCCACCATTCGTTCGGCTTGGTTCGGCGGCACGATTTTGTCTTCGTCACCTTGAAGGAAAATAATGGGACAGGACAACCGATCGATCGCATTAATGGGCGATCGAGAGTCGTACAGATCCATCTCTGCGGGATAAGCCCCCACCAAACTATCGAGATACCGCGACTCAAACTTGTGCGTGTCTTCAGCCAAAACCTTCAGATCGCTCACCCCGTAATAGCTCGCTCCCGCTTTAAAGACCGTCGTAAACGCCAACGCCGCCAATGTCGTGTACCCGCCCGCACTGCTGCCTGCAATTACCAATCGATCGCCATCCACGCGGCCCTGACTCGCCAAATACTTCGCCCCATTGGCACAGTCATTCACATCCACCACGCCCCACTGTCCTTCCAATCGCTGACGATAAGCGCGCCCATACCCGGTACTGCCACCGTAGTTGACATCCAGCACCCCAAACCCCCGACTCGTCCAATACTGCACCCGCAGATCAAACGATGCACTCGTTGCCGCCGTCGGACCCCCATGGCTCTTCACTAGCAGCGGCGGAGTTTCAACCCCATCCGCCTGAAACTCCGGGTTCGTTGGCGGATAATAAAACCCGTGAGCCGTCAAGCCGTGATCGGTGGGAAACTCAATGGCCTCAGGCACTGAAAGATAGCGGGCATCGAGTTTTAGCTCTGTCGCTTGACGCACAACATTTTGAGCTAGGGTCGCTAAATCCAGCGTCACCAACACCGTCGGCTGCGTCGCTGATCCGCCGAGAAATGCACAGATACTGGAGCTGACCTGCAACCCGGCGATCGAGGTAAACGGCGTCGGAATATCCGTCAGGGCTAAGGTATCGAGGTTTAGCGTCGAGAGCTTCTGCACTCCATTTTCGCTGTAGGTACAAATTAATTCCTGCGCGCTGCGGAACCCGTAGGTAGACATGCCAAATACCCACTGAGGCAACCCAAACTCAGCCTCTTTAGGGCACAACGGCTCACTGTTCCCCGCCTGCCATCGATACAGATTCCACCAGCCCGTCCGATCGCTAACAAAATACAACCGCCCATCCGGCGACCACTGCGGCTGAAAAATCGATTCCTTCAGGCCCCCCGCAATCAGCGTCGGCTCACTTAGCGTACCCGTATCCGCCACCTCCGCCATCCACAGTTCAGTCCCTTCCCACGGCATCCGAGGATGATCCCACGTCAGCCATACCAAATATTTTCCATCGGGGCTTAAGGCGGGCGACGCATAGAAATCATGACTGCTAGCCAGTACGGTATGTGGGATTGCGGGATCCAGGGCGATCGCAATCAATTCATTCTTGGGTTCATGGCTTTCTGGCGTCACGGATCGATGATCCTCTCCAATGGCAATTAATCGATCGCGCCTCCCATCCATCACAAAATCCGCATACCGATAGGCCATCTCTGGCGTCAGCGCGATTCCTACCCCACTACGGCCAATCTGATAGACTCGCTGATCCACATAGTTGACGACGTAAGCAATCCCCTCATGAATCAAATACGCCCCGCCGCCATACTCATGCACCCGCGTCCGCACATTAAAGGGCTTTCCATTCAGTTCGGCCCCATGAACCTCAGAAATAGGGCTAATTTCCCCGGTCCCAGCAGCACTCGCATTAACCGCCACTTGACAGAGTGCATTACGTCCGCTCTCAGTGGGTCGGGCTTCCGTCCAATAGAGCTGATGGCGCTCTAGGGCTAACGGACCCAAACCAATGCTTCCGGCGACAATAGCTTCGGAGGTGATGGGCGATTTCCAAGTACCATAGGCGGCGGTTTGAATATTCATAGGTGAAGGCTGAATCCGGAGTTTCCGTGAGTAACAATGGGTTAAGATATGCCTTATGTTACGGTATTGTTTGAGCCTATTTGATTGAGCCGATTATTGTATGTCTGTCTATATTGGAAATCTTGCCTACCCGGTCACTAGCGACGAACTAACGCTTGTTTTCTCTCAATATGGGGTCGTGAGGCGCGTTCAACTTCCCATCGATCGGGAGACGGGACAAACCCGTGGATTTGCGTTTGTCGAAATGGAAACCGACGAGCAAGAAGATAAAGCCATTGAAGAACTGAACGAAGCTGAATGGATGGGTCGTGAGCTTCGAGCTAGCAAGGCAAAACCAAAGGAAGCCGCTCCTGCTCCAGGAAGTAGCGTGGGCGCTGTGGGCAGTGTGGGCGCTGGAGGTTCACGTCCGGTTCGGGCCGCAGGCGATCGACCTGCAAAAACCTGGGTCGATCG
>JAYVVL010000082.1:0-1977 GCA_043787035.1 Synechococcales cyanobacterium | reverse complement strand
CGCTAGTTGGTTCTTCGGGTGCAGGTAAGTCCACTTTAGCGGATCTATTGCCGCGATTCTACGATTGCGATCGGGGCAATATTTTCTTAGATGCATACGACATTCGAGATTTTGATTTGCGATCACTGCGGTCTCGCATGGGCATTGTCAGTCAGGATACGTTTCTCTTTAACGATACCGTTGCCAATAACATTGCTTATAGCTGTGACTCCGCCACTCGGGATGAGGTGGTTCAAGCCGCAAAACGTGCCAATGCGTACGGGTTCATCGCTGAACTCCCGAAGGGATTTGATACGGAAATTGGCGATCGAGGCGTGTTGTTGTCTGGGGGTCAACGTCAGCGGCTTGCGATCGCTCGCGCACTGTTAAAGAATCCAGAAATCCTTATCCTAGATGAAGCCACTAGCGCACTTGATACCGTATCAGAGCGAATGGTCCAACAAGCCATTGATGAGTTGAGTCGCGATCGGACGGTGTTAGTGATTGCCCATCGATTATCAACGATTCAAAATGCGGATCAAATTGCAGTCTTCGATCGGGGATTTGTGGTCGAGACAGGAACCCATACTGAATTATTAAAACGAGGAGGACACTATTCTCGACTCTATCAAATGCAGTTCAGTGAGACATTGAGTGAGACTCTATCCATAACACAGGCCCAGAAGCCAGCTAAAACACTAACTAAAACATAGCTTGAACTATTGAATCACAAGATTTAAAACCCTTTAGCCCATTCTATTACTCGTTCTTATGTTTGCTCAATCCACCCCGTTATCCCGTGAATCTAGACTCCCTCGATCGCTGAATGCGATCGGACCTGTGGCAACGCCGCCTATTGTGCTGGTGGCCTTCACGCGTCCTGAGTTACTCCAGCCTGTCCTTGATGCTCTAGCTCATCAGAGCGTCCTGCCCACGGAACTGGTGGCCTTTCTA
Source organism: Synechococcales cyanobacterium (assembly GCA_043787035.1). GTDB lineage: Bacteria > Cyanobacteriota > Cyanobacteriia > Leptolyngbyales > Leptolyngbyaceae > JAAFJU01. Next base: position 1,044 of record JAYVVL010000082.1, on the reverse strand, counting down.
GATGGTCCCCGCACCGAACAAGACGTCCCTAAGATCAACGCCTGCGTGGTTCTGCTAGAGACCTTTCGGACAATCCTTCCCGTTCGCATCATCCAACGTCCTCAAAACCTCGGCTGCGATCGCAATGTCTTACTGGCCCTCACTGAAGTTGCATCACAATATCCGAGTTTTGTTTATCTTGAAGATGACGTAGTTCCTAATCCCTGTTTTTACGATCGGATCTCTCGACTTCTGACCGCGTATCAACCTCACAAACAGGTGTTTTCCGTATCGGCATACGCTAACTATCCCGATGAACTCGAAGCGGATCTCACTGAAGATTTCATGGCCTCAAATCGCGTCTTTGCCCTAGGCTTTGGCACCTGGTCCGATCGGTGGCTGGCGCTTAACCTAGTCGAAATGCCATCTGACTACAACCCCTTTCAAACGTTCGCTCATATCCCCGCCAATCTCCAAACAAAATACACGATTGTCAATCAGTTCTTTATTGAAAAAAATCACAAAGTAGACTGGGTAATCGCGCTGACGTTGGCGGCTTTGGCAAAGAACTTGATTCACATTATTCCAAAGAAATCGTTTGTCAAAAACATTGGCTGTGGTCATCCCGATGCCAAGACCTACCGGGATGGCGTTCCGGATTGGATTAACCAGCGGCATTCTCTAGATGCGGTTCCAGATTCATTGCCGGAGACCTTAGAGCCCTTGAATGGAAAATCTCGATCGCTCTCGGGTGTGGAGCTAATCGAACATTTTCGCCGATCGGACGGACTATGGCTGAATCGATCTGCACTGAAAATATTGCTGAGTCAGTACGCTAGCCTAGACGATCGACGTGCCATCTGTGGCTTCTTCCTAGAGCAAATTCCGGTCATGGTACGACGACGCAAAATGAAACGAGAAACTTGAGGAGTTGTGAATTGAGCATGATGAATTGAGACTTGAGAATTTTTAGGAGGAATAGATGATGAAAACGATCGGGATGATTAGCAGCTACGTGGGACTGAATCCCTGTCCGACTGATTGGTTATGGCAACAGGCTAAGCA
>JAYVVL010000081.1:0-5829 GCA_043787035.1 Synechococcales cyanobacterium | reverse complement strand
TTGCCGTTTGTAGCCATTCCATTGCCGATGCATTAATTGATCTCGCAAGCGTTAACGCCTGTGATGCAATTTTGCTCGGTGCAACGCAGACGGGACTGTTGCAACAAGTGATGCAGTGGAATATTCCAGAAGCCGTTGCCAAGCGATCGACCCAGACGGTGATCGTGGTTCGAGGAGCACTGCCGGAGTGTTAAGGCTACTTTTAATAAAGAACTTACCCGGAGGCCCCCCAGCCCCCAATTCTGGGGAAGCATGATTCCGAAGCCCCCAGAATTGGGGGTTGGGGGCGGTTCGCCAGGGTATTTTTTTCACACAGATCCCTTAAGGGTTTGGAGCCTGCCGAAACGCCTCTCCTACCCATTCCACCTGCTTCGGCACATTGATCGCCCGAAATAGGCCAATCGCCATGCCTTTATCCTGCCAAGCTTTTTTCTCTTCTCCTAGGGACCTATAGGTCAACCCGCGCTGGGCATAGGCTCCTGCCAAATCACACTTCGCCCCCAGAGTGTCTAATAACTCGATCGCCTGATTGTGACGGTCGATCGCCTTAGACATTTGGCCAAACTTGCGATAGATTTGCGCAGAGGCACTAAGCGCCGTGGCATAAATGGGAATAAAATCCAACGCCTTTGCGACAATTAACACTTCTTGGAACAGCTCTAATGCTGCTTCGTACTCACCTAAATTACGATAGGCATGTCCCAAATACAACAGACTATGGGCTTGTCCCCAACTGCTACCTGTCGGAATCAATTCATAGGTATCGATCGCGTGCATATAATCTAATGCAACGGTTTTTTCACCCCAGCCCGAATACAAATACGCAAGACAACAAGCCGCATAGCGTTGGTATCCAGTAGAAGAATTATCAACCGATAAGTCATACACCAGTTTAAATTCTGCAATGGCAGCGTCAATGTCCCATCGGTCGCGATGGCACAAGCCCAGATTCAACAATGACGAAATCCGAAGATGCTTGAGACACTGGTCTTCAGCGATCGATTGAGCTTTTCGGTGATATGTTAGGGCGCGATCGAGATCGCCCGTTGCGCGGTAGGTATAACCAAGCAAATTATAGAGCCGACCGAGGTCCAAATCGGCATCGACTTTATTCAGAATCGGTTCAGCCGTCTCAATAATCTGTTGGAGCGATCGGAACCGATACAGCACCCACCCAAAGGACAACTGGTCACCCCACAGGCTAGAGACTGGCTGCACTAGGATGTCACAGGCTCTGTCATAGTCCTTCATGTCTAGAGCATGATAATACGCTTCCAAAAAAGGACGGGTATGCTCAACTTTTTCAATGCGTGCGGGAGACGCTAACCAAAACCCGATCGCACGACCATGGGCAACCGTCCAATCCGACGTGTAGCGCAACCGCTGCCGTGCTTCGGCATGAATCATCGGGTGTAACCAAAAGATATCACCCCGCCGAGATTCAACGAGCGCTAGGTTTTGCAGGGATCGAACCACCGATCGCCGCTCCGATTCTGGAACATCCCACAACAGCGCATTGACCCCAGAAATGGTAATGTGAGATGGCATTTCATAGCGGTAGCAGCCCAGACGACAGAGCAAATCGTAGGCATGTTTGTATTGCTGACGGAGTTTTTCAAATTGACTGGCGACGAGTTCTTGAAGTTGACAGTCATTCAGCACATTTCGATCGCAGTTTTTCCAATAGGCTTCAGGGTCCCCTTCATAGCGATCGCGCACTTCCCCCCTCAAGATTTTCATCGCCGTCGCATTGCCCTGACAGGCATCCCACATCTCTTGAAGCACCTGAGTCGGAACGATAATACCGTGGGAATTAAAGGCTCTTTTCCACGCCTCTGCCGATAGCCCTTGTAATGAGTGCAAGGTCAGATTCACCAAGTTTTCTTGAATCACTTCGCGGCTCGTGATCAGCGTTAATGTTTGAGGCCCATGGTCCGCCAACATTCGGAGCAAATCCAAATACGATCGCGCATCCGGTCTAAATCGTCCTCGACCATCCAGCAGCGCATCGAAATTGTCCAACAGCACACCGATCGGTCTCTGGGTTTGCTCTAGCCGCTGACGTAGACAATAGCGCAACCGATCAAGATTGCTATGAAAATCTCGACCAACTTCTTCATTAAAGTGTTGTTTTAGCCAAGTTTCGACCTGTTGTTCGGCAGACGGACTCCGGGCCGACTCCGGCGGAATCCAGCATTCCAACACCACCGAGAACTGTTTTTGTTCAAAAAACTTCCGGGCAAGATGCGTTTTTCCCATCCCGCCAGCGCCATGGATCAAAATCGCTGACGATCGTTCCTGATGCCATTTTCGATCGATCGCCGCAACGTCTTCATCGCGTCCCAAAAACGTCGGATCATAATTCATCAATTCCCGATCATTCCTTGATTCTCGATCGATGTTATCTAAAGATTGAGGATCAAACCGTCCGACTTCAATTCGTTCAACGACAGCAGCTTCAACTTTGATCTTCTCCTCAACCATCGTTCTCAAATTCTGCTTTGTGACTCGTTCTCCCAAAAGCTGCGAAAGTTGTTGCAGCAGTTCTGATCCGACTTCTCGAATGTAGTCGTGATCGCGATGATGTTGAAGCGCAATTTTTTGATAGGTGTCTCGGTTCCAACAACCCCGAAACACTTGACATTTCAGGTCTGCAAACTGCGTTAAATGAGCAGCCTTGAGGGATTGGTTCAGCCAAAACAATGCCTCATCTGCATTCAGCGATTCATTCATCATCATGATGGCGATCGGGTGTGCGTTGGGTATGGAACTTGCGTCCGAATATTTTAACGGTAACGTAAACTTCCTCGTTTCGGGGGTTCACTTTTAGTTCACTTCTTTGAATAGCTTCACCATTCATCGATTTGAGCCAACATACCGCTAGATTCGGGCGAGGCCAACCCACAAATTCCCACAAATTCCTAAATCGACTGCGATCCCTACCCACGACCTACCCAATAAGCCCCACAAAGCATCCCCACAGATCTCCCCACACCGTCCCCACAGACGATCGCATCCCGTCTCATTTAGATTAAGTGCATGGAATCAAACCCGTTAAAACAGATTCACTTCACCGTCCCGATTTATTTAAATAAACCCGATTCACTTCACTATTCCAAACGGAGGACGCCTTATGAGTTTTCAACTGCCCTTCACCCCGATCGTCAAACGCCCTTCATTTCACAAACCCAAACCCCTTCGCACCGACTACCGATCGCCCGCTGCCAACCCACTCCGCCAGTATGGACCCTTTGTGACACTGGCTAAGATGGTGGTGAAAGGTCTTTCCCTGGGAGCGCTAGGATTTGGTATCTCCATGCTGATCTTTGCCGCCTTAGAACAGCAGTCCAGCTTGGTACTCCTGTGGAAAATCTGGCAAGCCGCCTGGAAACCACTTGCAACCCTGGCCCTCTGCTTAGGGACGCTGGCTGCGATCGAAGACTCGTTCCGATAGAAAAGGCACGCCTTACTCCGTCTCTCAATCTCAGGAGCCGGAGTGACATCCTAAAATGTAACGAAAGATATCGAGCTTCTCAGAAGTCAACCCTAATCTCCTTAGAATTGATGCATGTAAAACGCTGTAAGGACTCATGTCACACTTGTTTACAAAATGACCGAGAAACCCCAAAACGTTTTAATCTATTTGAAATACGCCTGCGCCTGGGGTTCGTGCCTGCTGAAGGTTGGTTCATCCTCGCCCAAGTGATAGTCAAAATGCTGCTAACAGATCCCTAGGGAGTTAAGAAATCCAATGAGTGTTAAGGCAAGTGGTGGAAGCTCTTTAGCACGCCCACAACTCTATCAAACCGTCGCATTGACCACGATCTCTCAGGCGGAACAGCAAGATCGCTTTCCTGCAAAAAGTGAACTAGATCAACTGACGCAGTACTATGCTTCAGGTTTTAAACGTCTAGAAATCGCTCAGACCCTGACTCGATTTTCTGAATTGATTGTCTCGCGCGCCGCGAATCGGATTTTCACCGGGGGATCGCCCATGGCGTTCCTGGAAAAGCCCGTCGAACAACCCGTGATGACGATCGCCGGAACCGTGCTCAACACAACGGAAGCGATGAAACTAGGGACGGCAACCTATGCCCAGTCTCCTAGCAATAGTAGTTTGGGTGGCTTGAAATCTGCATTAACCTCCAGCGGACCAATTCCTCCTGGATTTCGCCCGATCAACGTGGCACGCTACGGACCGGGGAACATGAGCAAGTCGCTGCGGGACATGAGCTGGTTCTTGCGCTACACGACTTACGCCATTGTGGCGGGCGACCCTAGCATCATTGAAGTCAATACCCGTGGCCTAAAAGAAATTATCGAAGCCGCTTGCTCAACGGCAGCTACGATCGTCGCTCTCCAAGAGATGGCCGCAGCGTCTCTGTCCTACTTTAAAAAAGACGCACAGGCCACGGAACTCATCGATCAATACTTCACCCTGTTGATCAATGAGTTCAAAGCACCCTCGCCGTCCAACAAAGTTCGCCAGCGTCCGACCAAGGATCAGCAAGGTCTGTCCCTGCCTCAAATATACTTCAACGCAGCCGAGCGGCGTCAGAAGTTCGTGATGAAGCGCGGTCTGTCGGCCATTGAAAAGAACGACGTCATCAAGGCCGCATACCGTCAAGTCTTCGAGCGTGACATCACCAAGGCATACTCCCAAAGCATCTCGGATCTTGAATCCAGGGTCAAAAACGGCGAAATCTCCACCAAAGAATTTATTCGTCGCCTTTGTTCCTCGCCTTTGTACCGTAGCCAGTTCTTCACGCCCTTTATTAACAGCCGTGCGCTGGAATTGGCGTTTAAGCACATTTTGGGTCGGGGTCCATCGTCACGCGAAGAAGTCCAGAAGTACTTTTCTATTGTCTCGTCCGGTGGTCTTAAGGCACTTGTGGATGCGTTGATTGACTCGGATGAGTACACCGATTACTTTGGCGAAGAGACCGTGCCCTACCTGCGTGGCTTGGGTCAAGAGGCGCAAGAATGTCGTAACTGGGGTCCACAACAGGATCTGTTCAATTACAGTGCGCCGTTCCGCAAAGTGCCGCAGTTTATTACGACCTTTGCTCAGTACGATCGGCCTCTGCCTGAACAACACGTTTACGGTCGCGGCAATGACCCGATTGAAAACCAGTTTGGTGCGATTTTTCCCAAGGAAACCCGCAACCCAAACAGCAACCCAGCGCCGTTCGGCAAAGACACCCGTCGTCTGCTGATTACACGCGGACCCGGCATCAACAACCAAGTCAGCAACCCTGCCGCGCGCGGTGTGGATCCCGGAACCCTCGGTCCCAAGGTCTTCAAATTTGACCAGTCGCCGAGCTTTACAGGCTTAACTGGCAGCTCGTCCGGCAAGAAGGGATCAGCCTCCCTGCGATCGCCCTCAACTCAAGGCGTGAGCATCAAGTTCTCAGAAAGCTCAACCCAAAAACTGATCAAGGCGTGCTACTTCCAGGTCTTTGGTCGCGACCTATATTCGGGTCAGCGGTTAACTCAAGACGAGAGTAAGCTAGAAAACGGTGAAATCACCGTGCGTGAATTTATCCGTCGTTTAGCTAAGTCCAGCGTCTACGTCAAGATGTACTGGACTCCGCTTTACGTCATGAAGGCTATTGAGTTTGTCCATCGTCGTCTGTTGGGCCGTCCCACCTACGGACGGAATGAGACCAATAAGTACTTTGACATTGCTGCTAAGAAGGGCTTCTATGCCGTGGTTGATGCGATCATGGATACGGAAGAGTACTACCAGACCTTCAGCGAAGATACGATTCCCTACGAACGCTATGTCACCGCAGCGGGCTACTCCGCTCGGATGAATCGCATGGGAAC
>JAYVVL010000080.1:0-5835 GCA_043787035.1 Synechococcales cyanobacterium | reverse complement strand
ACACAAAACCGATCGCCCGGACCCATTTGATCGTGCCACAGTTGAAATACCAAGGGAGAAATCACAAAATCCTGTCCGCCGCCGCCCACCCACTTTGGCACCGAAACCATTACAGGATCGAGCTTTGCCACCTGATACAGCGAGTGAGTTGATGGCGACAGAAGCAAATCCTTTTCCAACAGTGATACTAAGCTCTTGATGGAATACGGCGACGTCAGCCCCCAGAGCGATCGCGCACAGTTTGCCAGCACCCGCGCTTGACTACAAGGCGTCGTCATCCGTTGTAAATAATAGTGCGCCTGCCACGTCAGACCGGGCAGCACCGAAGTACTCAGCAACGCTAACGACAGCACCTTTTCTGGACATTGCAACGACGCCAACATCGCTACCACCCCACTCAACCCATGCCCCGCCAAATGCACCGGACGATCGCACCTCTCCAAATACCCCACCAGCATCCCGACCGCCCCATCCAGCGAACTCGCCTCATCCAAACTCTGCGCATATTCCCACCGAGCAATTCCCGTTCCGGAAGGCTTTGCCAACGATCGGTGCTTCGTCAAGTTCTGCAACAGTGGCAAATCAAAAAACTTCAAACTCGGACTCACACTCACCCACAGCACGGGCGCACCTGAACACTTCTGCATTCCATTCACCATAAAAATTCGATTTCGCCTAGCGTAAATACTGTAAAAAATGGCTGCACAGCCCTCAAGAATCCTGAAGGCTGTGCAAACCCACCTCTAGAGAGAAGAATTAACCTAATGCGAGGTCTGAACCGTGCTGTTCAAAATGAAGCTGACGGAGAAGCTATTGACTATTTATTTCAATAAGCAACTGAAATGACAATAACACAGCTCATTGAAAATGAATAGCAGAAAATCTTTTTATTTTTAGGCTGAACTCAGGCCTAAAAATGCTGAAAGCCCTCCCCTGCCAAGATTCAAAGTCTTGATACCGTAGAAAATGGTAGCTCCAGCCACTACTTAGTTGACATATTAAGTCAACAAGTTATACTATAAAGTAGCAAGATGAAAATACAAGCTTCTCAGGAAATTATGGGTCAGGCAGTCATCCAGAACACTCCGTTTGAGTTGGTCGGCGAATTCTTGGGGTTCGTGATCACGAAATACTCTCACCCTCGGGCCATCAAGCTCCGCTGGCTCGACCAAGAGATTATTGTCAAGCTTGCCAAAGATCTTCGGGATGACTATGAATTGAATCGTTGGATTCCGGGAATGCAGGTACAAGTCTGGGGAACTCAACGACTTTCACAAAAACGATCGCAGGTCAAATTCAAAGCTCACCGTATTTTATCGTTCAAAACAGATTTTGAGGAGGCATTGGTTCCCAGTGCTGCAATGCTTCGTTTGGCGAGTCCTGTACTTTCAGAACCTTTGATTTCAGGCGTGGCTCCTCCCAAACCGATCGTGCTCAAAGTCTGTACCAAATCAGACTGTCGGGTGCGTGGCAGTCAAGAACTGTGTACTATATTAAAAAATGAGATTACCAAAGGATCTTGGGATCAGCCCGTTACCATCCGAGAAATTGGGTGCATTGGGAAGTGCAAAAGCGGTCCTCACCTCATTGTGTTACCCGAAAAAGTGACCTATAGCAATCTCAAACCCGACAACCTCAAACCCGACGACCTCCCCAAGATTCTCGATCGTCATCTCAAACATCTTACGTAAGCCCTACTCAATCCTTGAACTGATGCAAGACTTAGACATCGAAAAAGCAAACCAGACGCTCTCTTCCATCATGGAATACGAGTTAGCTGGCGTTGTTCGCTATACGCACTATGCGCTCATGGTCACTGGCCCTAACCGAATCCCGATCGTCCAGTTTCTTAAGGATCAAGCCACTGAATCCCTTCTCCACGCCCAGCAAGCAGGCGAAATCCTCACCGGACTTGACGGACACCCCAGCTTAAAAATTGCATCCATTGAAGAAAGCCATAAGCATTCCATCTACGATATCCTCGCCGAAAGCAGCAGCCATGAAACCGCTGCACTAAACCTTTACAAAGAATTGTTGAGTATTGTTGAAGGCTGTAGTGTCTATCTCGAAGAGTACGCACGCGGCATGATCGGTCAAGAAGAACTCCACGGCATGGAGTTGCGTAAGATGCTGCGGGACTTTACCCCTCAAGCTGCCTAAGCGTCCACAAATAGCAATACAGTACAAAAAGCGATTGAACCTTTCCAGAACCCCTAGGAAGATTCGATCGCTTTTTATTGGAGTTGGCCTAACCGCCCCTCTAGACCCAAAATCCAAACAATCGATCGAATGGGATATTGGGACCCGGATCGGATGGGTCCGCAAGATCCCACGTTTAACATTCCGTCTAACACTCCAATGATGTTGCACCCACTATTTTTTCTTCGCCGCCTTTTCAGGAGCGTCTTTAGTCTGTTCAGGAGCCGCCGTTCCCGCCGCTTCAGCTACTTTATCCTTAAACGCCTTACCCGCCGAAAACGCAGGTACAGTCGTTGCAGGAATGCTAATGGCCTTCCCTGTCTGAGGATTACGACCCTCGCGGGCCTGACGCTGACGCGGCTCAAAGGTCCCAAACCCGACGAGCGTCACTTTCTGATCTGTTGCAACCGCTTCCATGATGGATTCGATCATTGCACTCAACACTGAATCCGCTTCTTTCTTAGTGACAGAAGCCTTGTCCGCAATTGCGTCGATGAGTTCGCCCTTGTTCATAATGTATGCCTTCCGAAGTCTGGTTGATATGGCGAGATGATCATAGTCGCTAATTTAAAAAGCGATCTAAAAACAGTCAAATTTTAAGCGCATTTACCCCAACTGCGCCAGTTTCCAGGATTTGTTCTCCATCCTTTTTAACAATCGCTCCAGCGTTCTCAGCCGTGTTTATCTTTTAATCTAAATCGTTGAAACCGCCTTCTAATAAAGCTTTCAGCAAAATACATGCCCTTCGATGCGCTGTTCCTATCCGTCCAAGGCGTTACAAAAGTTATTTCCACCTCAGTAAAAAATTGGAATTCCCGCGTAAGACGGGCGTTTAGAGGGATTCTATTGAGGCGCTCTAAACGCCGAATGCCTCAGGCGATCGCCTCTTAGGTGCATTTGTCATAGAGGATGAGGTAGTTGCTTCATAATGAGCAGCATCGTCCATCCTAGATAGCCTGCCTAATGACCTGTTCAATCTGTAATTATTTAAATCAACTCCACGATCGCTTCTGTACTCAATGCGGCCATGCGCTCTTTCAGGTTGATGAACCCAAAACAGATGGACCCACCTCCATCCGTCACGACGGAGAAACGGATTCGCCTTATGGGTACAAGCATCTCATCCGATCGCACCAGCTTGCCGGAAGGAGCGATCGAGGACTGTGGCATTTTCAAAACGAAGATGCCATTGCGGTTGAACATCTAGGGGACGATTCCTGTTCCGGGAGACTCTACCAACGATCGGTTCTCATCGTCTGCGATGGCGTCTCCAGTTCCACTCACCCCGAAAACGCTTCATCCACTGCTTCCACTGCTGTCCTCACCGCTTTAGCGTCCATTCCTCCGGGAGCTTGTCCTAGAGACGCCCTTACATCGGCTATTAATCAAGCCCAGCACGCTGTCGCCCGCCTCGCTGAATCCTATCCCGGCAACCAGTGTCCTCGAAATCCACCCGCCACCACGATCGTTGCGGCTGTCGTTCAATCCAATTCTCAAGCACAAACTATTGCTACGATCGGCTGGCTAGGGGACAGTCGCGCTTACTGGATCACCCGAGACAAATCTCAACTGCTCACCCGCGACGACTCCTGGCTCAATGCCATCCGCATCTCAGGCAAACTTTCTGAAGTCGAGGCATTGCGATCGCCCTATGCCCATGCCATTACCCGTTGGCTCGGAGCGAATGCCGACCCTGTTCCGTCAATCCTTGAGTTTCCGTTAAGCCAAGCCGGGTATCTGATTCTATGCAGCGACGGGTTTTGGAATTATGCCGCAGAACCCGCTCGTATCGCTGAACTGTGCCAAATGCTTTCAGGGGCTGAGATTCTAGCCGCCTGCACGATCGCCCAAATCCTGGTCCAATACGCGCTGTCCTGTGGCGGACGCGACAACATCAGCGTCGCCGTCTACTATCATGATCCCAGCCCTAATCCTGTCTAAAGGATCCCCCATGATCAGTCGCCGCATTGCTCTCGCCGCCCTCGCCGCCGTGCTAACCCCCACGATCGCACGATCGCAACCAGGACGCCCCCAACGCCTCCTTCCGCCTCAACTCAAAAAAGGCGATCGCATAGGTCTGATTGCGCCCAGCACTAATGCCTATGAACCCGAAGAAATCAAAATCGCCCAAGACACCATGGCCCAGTACGGCTTTGAGGTCGTTTTAGGCAAACACGTCAACGATCAGTACGGCTATCTAGCCGGAACCGACGCCGATCGAGCGGCTGACCTCAACGCCATGTTCGCCGATCCTCGAATCAAAGGTATCGCGACCTTCAGAGGCGGCTACGGATGCTGCCGCATTTTGCCATACTTGGATTACGACCTCATTCGGGCAAATCCCAAAGTCATCATCGGCCACAGCGACATCACCAGCCTACTGATCGCCATCCACCAAAAAACCGGACTTACCACTTTCCACGGTCCCTCCGGACTCACCCGAGTCGGCGATTACGCCCGAACTAGCATCCAACGAACCATCATGAGCGATCGCATTCCAGGATCTATTGCCCAACCCGATCGAACGTCCGGCGAAATCGACTTCGACAATCGCCTGATCACCCTTGCCCCTGGAACTGCGATCGGACGATTAATCGGTGGAAATCTAAGCTTAGTGACCAATCTCCTTGGCACGCCCTACGAGCCGGACACCCAGGGCAAAATCCTCTTCCTTGAAGACGTCGGTGAAGAACCCTACCGCATCGATCGAATGCTGACCCATCTTCTCAACGCTGGAAAACTCCAGTCCGCCGCCGGAATTGCCTTCGGTCACTTCACCGATTGTGCCCCAAAAGAACACCTTCCCACCTTTATGCAGACCCTGAGTCTAGAGTCTGTATTGCGCGATCGCTGTAGGGGGCTGAAAATACCCGTTCTCTACAACCTTATGTTTGGTCATCTTAGGCCAAACGCAACCCTCCCGATCGGCTGTTTGGCCAAACTTGATGCAACTGCTCAAACGCTCACGCTTTTGGAGTCTAGCGTTGTTGCTTAAAGAACAGTCGGTATATCTTGATCTAATGCTTCTCATAGGTGGCAGCTAGGGCCTGTACTTTTTTGCTGAATTGAATACGGATAGAATCAGGAGTAATCAATTCACAATCTTCACCATAGGGAAAAACTTCACGAAAAAACCAAAAGGGACTCGAAATTTGACGAACAACACGGCGTATGGGAGGAGTTCCGATAAGCTCACTCACAATGTCATTCGATCGAGCATTATAAGCAAAGGCAAGATTTCTAAATAGGTGAAATTCGACCTCAACCCGATCTAAATCCGATCGCCACTTTGCATTTAGAGGTGTAATGGCAGACTCTGGTATGCGATCGAGTCTTAGGCTATGGTTGTGAGCGAGTTCCGGAATATCCCGGCTGTGATGAGTTTCAGCGCACCAGCATTGTAGGTATTGACGTTTTTCGATCGGATTGATTTGGGCATGATGAATGCTGAAGCTAAAAAGTTGTTCCTGAGCATCGTAATAAGCCAGTCGAAAGGATTTTTGGCTCCGAATGTATTGGTCTAGGGTCTGTCGCCATGGTGGGGGCGGATTGTCGAGAATGTGTTGCAGGTCGCTGCGTTGTGGAAGGGTCAATTCATTTCGAGAGAGCAGTAGTTCTGCGAGGATGGCAGCATCC
>JAYVVL010000079.1:0-5839 GCA_043787035.1 Synechococcales cyanobacterium | reverse complement strand
TGTCACTGCACAGCCAACGGTGGCTCAATCCTTGCGGCTTCTGCGGCTCTTGCAGTTGGTAAGTCCGAGTTTGCCAGTGGGAGCCTATAGCTATTCTGAGGGGTTAGAAACCTTGACGCAGGCTGGAACTATTGACGATCGTGAAACCTTACAGCATTGGTTAAATCAGGAGTTGCGGGTTGGGACGGCGCAAATAGAAGGGGCCATTATGGTGCGGGCGTACCGGGCGCTTCAGGGGGAAGAGTCGATCGGGGGGCTTCGGTATTGGAATCAGTGGTATGGGGCGGCGAGAGAGACGGAAGAATTACGGAATCAAAGTTTGCAAATGGGCCGATCGATGATGAAAGTGTTGCAGGGACTAGAGTCTAGATTGGATTTCGATCCAGTTTTGTTGGAACAACGGTGGCATTTTCCCATTGCGTTTGCAATTGTAGCCGTGGCGTGGGAGATTCCCTTGCCTGAGGCGCTGCTGGGCTATTTTCAAAGTTGGTCGAGTAATCTGATCGCAGCGGGGATTAAGCTCATTCCGCTGGGACAAACTGATGGACAGCGTATTGGGTGGGCGATGCAGGAGCCGATCGCGGCGGCGATCGGAGCGGTTTTAGAGCTAGACGATGACGAGTTGGGGAGCCATAGTTGGGGCGTTGCTCTAGCGTCCATGCAGCACGAGAGGCTCTACAGCAGACTCTTTCGCAGTTGACCATAAAGGGTTGAAGATAAGAAATAAGAGCCTCTTTAACCCATTTCAACGGGTTCTGCTACGAACCTTGCACTAAATTCCAAGGTAGGGCAGGGCAACCACTATTAATTTGCCAACAGCATCCTATGAGTGATCACATCCTAGGCTTACACGTCAAGTTTGCGATCTACTATTTAGGAAAAACTAGGTAATGAGTCCTATAGTATTAGCAGATTTTTTGATCATAATAGAGTAGTAGCATTAATTCTGGATAAATAGGAGCATTCATGACTTCTTTTCCCGTTTTGTTAAGCCCACACATAGCATCAAATGCTGTAGGTTCGGACGTTTCGGGAATGCCGATCGTTACGATGGAGCAGTTTGAACAGCAGAAGGCGTTGCTCAAGGTCATTTCTCGAATCCGCCGATCGCTGAAACTGGATGATATTTTTCAAAGTACCGTGACCGAAATTCGGACGTTGCTGCAAGCCGATCGGGTGGCCATTTTTCAGTTTAATGAAGGCTGGGACGGCGAGTTTATTTCAGAAGATGTGGCAGAAGGCTGGACGAGTGCGCTAGCTGAACCCGTTTATGACCACAGTTTTGGGGATAAATTTGCGACGCAGTATGCGCAAGGCCGGGTGCAGGCCGTCGGTGATATTTATGCAGCGAACCTGAGCCAGTGCCATGTGGTGATTTTGAGCAAGTTTCAGGTGCGGGCCAATCTTGTGGTGCCGTTGCTGAAGGGGCGCGACCTGTGGGGTCTCGTTTGTATTCATCAGTGCGCTGGACCGAGGGAATGGGAGAACGCTGAAATTGAATTTATCCAGCAGATTGCCGAACATTTGACCGTTGCGATTCAGCAGGCGGGCTATCTGCAAGCGGTCGAGGCTCAGTCAGTGCAGTTGGCCCAGGCTGCTCAGCGGGAACGGACCATCGCTCAAGTGGTGAGCCGGATACGACAGTCGTTGGATATTGAAACGATTTTTCAAACCACGGTGACGGAAGTGCGGCAGCTCTTAGAAGCCGATCGCGTGGCGGTGTTTCGGTTCAATGTGGGATGGGATGGGACGTTTGTCTCGGAAGACGTGGACCCGAAGTGGGATAGCGCGATCGAGGCGGCGGTTTATGACCATAGTTTTGGGGAGAAATTTGCGCCGCAGTATGCGCAAGGCCGGGTTCAGGCGGTGGCAGATATTTATGCCGCAGGATTGAGTGAATGTCATGCCAAGATCTTGGCGCAGTTTCAGGTACGGGCAAATTTGGTCGTGCCGTTGTTACAGGGCGATCGGTTGTGGGGATTGCTGTGCGTGCATCAGTGTAGTGGACCGAGAGAGTGGAGTGAGACTGAAATTGACTTCATGCAGCAAATCGGAGTGCAAATGAGTGTTGCCATCCGACACCACGCCATGCTAGTCACTGAACGCGAACAAACCGAACGCCAAAAAGCCCTGACGGCGGTCATTACCCGAATTCGACGATCGCTGGACCTCACTGAAATTTTCCAGACTACGGCTATTGAAATGCGGGGGTTGCTAAAAGCCGATCGGGTTGGAGTTTTTAGGTTTGACCCGAAGACGAGTTGGGAAGGAGAATTTGTTTCAGAAGATGTCGGCGCTACATTTCCGTCGGCTCTGGGGATCAAGGTGTATGAGCATTGTTTTGGCGCTGATTCGATCGATCACTATCAGCAGGGCAACACCTTTACGAGTCGTGATATTTACGATCATGAACATTTCAACCCTGGCTTAAAGACATATCACGTTGAGCTTTTGAAACAATTTAAGGTGCGGGCCAATATCGTTACACCCATGATCAAAGGCGATCGGTTGTGGGGGTTGCTGTGCATTCATCAGTGTGAGGCCCCTCGTCAATGGCAGCCCGGTGAAATTGAATTTGTGTCCCAAATTGCCGACCAGCTTGGGGTTGCCCTAGCGCAGAACGATCACCTTCAGCAAGTCCAACTTCAGTCTGCTCAACTGGCCGAATCCGCCGTGCTCGAACGAGCGATCAATCGTCAGCAGCTTCTTGCCCAGACCATTGAGCAAATCCGCCACTCCCTCGACATTCAGACCATTTTTCAAACCACAATCACTGCCGTGCGGAAGCTTCTCGGGGTCGAACGTATCGCAATCTACCGATTTAATCCGGACTGGAGTGGACGCTTTGTCGCTGATTCGATCGTAGAGGAGACGCTCACGATGCCTCAGGTTTTGACGAGTACTCCCCTATCTATTCAACCCGACAACCTCGAAACGGTCCCGCGCCATGAGACCTTCGTGCCCATTTCACAGGGCGAGACGCTGTGGGGATTGCTGGTAGCCTATCAGCCTTCTCATGCGCGGGTGTGGCAACCGGAAGAAACTAGTCTTCTCGCGCAAGTGGGAACCCAATTGGGTATCGCCCTTCAACAGGCCGAACTCCTCCAACAAACCCAGCGCCAAACCGTCGAACTCAAGCAAGCCCTCAAAGACCTCAAGCAAACGCAAGCACAACTCATCCAAGGCGAAAAGATGGCGGGCCTTGGGCAGCTTGTGGCCGGGGTCGCCCATGAAATTAATAACCCAATGAATTTCATTGCTGGAAACTTGGTTCATGTAGAGGAGTATGCCAAACGCTTGATGCGATCGACCGCGCTCTACCAATACCAATACCCGCAGGTCTCTTCTGAACTGCGCACCGATTTGGAAAAATTGGATTTGGACTTTGTGCTAGAAGACATGCCCAAAACGATTAACTCTATGAAAGTGGGAGCCGATCGCATTCGTCAGATTGTATTGTCGCTGCGGAACTTCTCCCGTCTAGACGAAGCAGAAGTCAAATCTGTGGACTTGAATGAAGGGATTGACAGCACGCTTCTGATCTTAGGACACCGTTTAAGAGGAAGTTCTGAGGGTCTTCCAATCAAAATCGTAAAACGCTATGGAATCCTCCCGCTGATCAGTTGCCATCCGGCACAGCTTAACCAGGTTTTCATGAATCTGATTGGAAATGCGATTGATGCACTCTCAACAAACAGGATGCGTGAAAACGCACCGAACATCAAGCAGGATGCTGAGATTCAAATCGTTACAGAAGTCATGAACTCCAACGTCATTGTTCGTATTTTAGACAACGGAGTTGGAATCCCAGAGCACGTCCGATTGCGCATCTTTGACCCATTCTTCACGACTAAAGAAGTGGGGAAAGGGACGGGTCTTGGCCTGTCTATTAGTTATCAAATTGTCGTAGATAAACATCAAGGCGCGATCGCCTGCAACACTCGATCGATCGGCGGTACAGAATTTGTGATAACCCTGCCGATCGGTGGTTCGAAATCGTAGATGGCCCTAGCAGTCTGCTAGTTTTAAGAGATTAGACCATTCCCAACAATGAATCTACCGGGGGCCTCCGGGTGAGTTATTTGTTAGAAATAGCTTTAGGACTAGGCGATGGACTCGCTCCCGGACTTGGAAGCACTCCAGGCGTCGCACCGCGCTTTAGAATGACTGTCGCATCGTAACGGGTAGTCCGATCGCCCGTCACCCGCGTATTGACTCCAATGCTCTTAATCGCATTACTCCAAGCCTTAAGGGCATCAAGCCCTCGCAGAAGTGGCACGTTTTTAAAGGTAGATGCTCGATCGAGATCCACAAAGAACTGGCCGCCTTTGAGCGTCGGCTGGGTCGGAATCACCCGTTGAAACTGTTCATCTCGCGTGATGGCATTGTTTGGTTTAGGGACAAACGTCGGTGCGATCGGTGCGCCGAGGGTGATGAATGCAACATTATTGTCGAGCCAGCCTCGGGTAATGCTAAGTCCGCCATTACTCGCGCCATTGCCCATTGTCCAGTTCACCACGTCCTGATTGCCCACTTTACCGGGTTCTATTTTGAAGCTGTACTTGCGTTGCATCGTGTCATCGATTTGTGTGAACGCGCGGTCAGCGGCCCGACGATCGCTCGCCTGCACCATCATCACTAGGCCCACGGGAGAACCGGGCGAACTCCCGGTCGGAGCCGCCACCGCACTCAGCGCAAACTCTCCGCCCATCCAGTTTGTGAAATCTTGTTCAAAATCCATCCCCAACGCACCTCGGACTTCTTGCTTAAAGCTTGCAGGATCCAAGAGCTTCACCGGAGAGGTTCCATAGTCTCGGCTGTAGTCAGTCCAGAACTGTTTGAAGTTGGCACCGGAAATCAGCATGAAGGTCTCAGCAGGTAACCGATCGGGCAATGTTGGAGTGGCATCTTGGAGCACAAACTTACTACTGCTGTCGGGCTTAAGCCAGAGCAAACTGCTGAATTGGATACCGTCATTGTTGAGATTGGCATTCATGGCCCAGCCTTGAGTGGGATTTTGATTCGGTTTTTTAGGCACGTTCGGGAGGCTGACGGCGGCCATTTCGGGAAGGTTCAGATACAGTTTGGCAAAGCTGGGTCCGGTTTGAATTTGGCCGAGGGCGCTGGTGAATCCGGGAGTCTGGGCGAGGGACGGGCTGTTCTTTTCGCCTTTGTAGGTGTCGATGGTGCGATCGATCGATCGGGGGCTGTTGGCGATGACGAGAAGCTGATTGTTGAGGGCGGCGATGGAGAATGCTTGGGTTTTGTCAGGGCCTTGTGATTCTTGGATATCGATGTCTTTGTAGTTGCGGGTGGTCCAGGTAAGCGTGGAGTCTTGGCGTGATTTTTCAAGACGTTCTTTGGCTTTATTACCGTCGCGAATGGGCAAGATTAACACCGCAGGCTGAGGCGTCGGTGTGCGGAGATTCTCGCCTAGGACGCGGGTTTCGCCTTGGGGAGCTAGCAGGACAAAACTGGCGTCGCTGCCCACCCAAGGCTGGATATCGCGTTCGTAATTCAGGCGGTTAGAGGTGAGGAATCGATCGCGAATTTGGGCGATTTGTTGGTCGAAGGCGGCTTGGCTGGTGGGGGATCCAAAGTTGCGCAGTTGTTGCCATTGATCTGGGTCGGTGCTGACGGTCAGTACGAGCAATGAATCTTGAGGAATAACGGCTGCGCCGATCGGGAGCGATCCGGGGGTGAGGTTCGGTCGGGTTAAGGCCCAAAATGCGACGCTACCTCCGGCAATGAGGGCGATCGATCCGGCGATGGGCCGCGTGAGCAGTGAACTTTTAGCAGTTGCAAAAAGGGTACTAGCTCGGGTTTTGAGGGTTTTGAC
>JAYVVL010000078.1:0-5868 GCA_043787035.1 Synechococcales cyanobacterium | reverse complement strand
AGATAGTGCTGGGCAAATCGTTGATTTTCGATTCGATTATCAGAATGCGGCAGCAATGCAGAGCAATCGGATGACGGACGCTGACATGGACAAAACTACCTGCGAAATGTTTCCGGCTTTTCGCGAGACGGGATTATTTGCCGAGCATTGTCAGGTGGTCGAGACGGGCATACCCCAAGCCAAAGATAATGCAGTGTACACGGATGTATTTGGGGGCGAACGGCTGACAAAAGCCTATGACGTGCAGATTGCTAAATTAGATGATGGGTTTACGGCGTCTTGGCGGGATATCACGGCCCAAAAACAACTTGAACTCAGTCTGACAGCAGCTAACCAGCAGATCGCGACAATTTGGGAAAGCATGACCGATGCGTACATGACGATCGACCCTGATTGGCGATTCACATATGCAAATTCGACGGCAACTCAACTGATTAACGAACTACTTGAGTCGCCAATTGAAGACGTTATCGGGAAAATTTATTGGGACGTGTTTCCCTGGACGGTGGGAACCATTGTCGATCGAGAATACCATCGGGCGGTGAGCGATCAAGTGTCGGTCCATTTCGAGATATTCTACGAGCCAGCCGAAACTTGGTTCGAGATTAATGCTTATCCCTCAAAGATCGGTTTAGGGATTTATTTTCGGGATATTAATGAACGTAAATGGCTCGAATGCGAGCGCCTCGCTGCCGAACAAGAGCGCGATCGCTTTTTTGAGGTGTCGGTCGATCTGCTAGTCGTTGTCAATCTGGATAGGTATTTCGTGCGGGTCAATCCAGCTTGCGAACAAATTCTCGGTTTCACGAGTGCCGAAATCATGGCACAGTCCTTTACTGACTTTTTACATCCTGACGATATCGCAGCATCGATGGCTGTTTTTGAAGGCTTGAGCGCAGCTAATGTGCTCGTTGATTTTGAGAATCGCTATCGCTGCAAGGATGAATCTTATCGCTGGATCTTATGGAATGCCATTCTAGATCCAGAGCGTAACTTAATCTATGCCAACGGGCGTGATATCACCGATCGCAAGCATAATGAAGAACGACTCCGTCAAAGTGAAGAATTCAACCGTCGCATCTTAGAGAGCAATCGCGACTGCATCAAAGTGATTGACTTAGACGGTCGTTTGACATACATGAATGATTACGGACAATCACTGATGGAAGTTGATGACTTCTCGACGGTTGCTGAGAGTCAGTGGCTCGAATTCTGGCAAAGTAGCGATCGAGAATTGGCTCAAACTGCTTTTAGTACAGCGTTAGCGGGGGGAGTCAGTCAGTTTGATGGGTCTTGTGTAACTAGTAAAGGTACGCCAAAATGGTGGGAAGTCATTGTGACCCCTATTCTCGCTGCTGATGGTCAGGTCAGCCAAATATTGTCGGTTTCGCGCGATATCACCGATCGTAAGCAATCAGCAGCATTCCTCCAGGCGCAGCAAGAAACGATTCAGCAGCAATTAGGCGAAATCGAATCGATCTATCAGATGGCACCGATCGGACTTTGCTATGTTGATAGAGATATAAAGTTCGTTCGCGTAAATGAGCAGTTAGCACGTATTAATGGCTTGCCTATCGCTGAACATATCGGGCGAACAGTCTGCAATGATCTGTCAGAAATGGCAGGTGGGATTGAGCGACTGTATCAACAAGTTATTGAGACGGGCGAGCCAATTCTCGATCTAGAAATAAGTGGTAGCACTAACGCTCAACCTGGAGTAGAGCGGTACTGGCTGGCTTCCTACTACCCACAAACCGATGTCAGCGGTCAAGTGGTAGGGGTAAACACGATGGTGCAAGAGATTACCGATCGCAAGAGAACTGAAGCAGCCTTGCAAGCAAGTGAACGGATGCGTCAATTTATGTTCGAGCAGACTTTCGAGATGATCGGACTAGTCGATCTAGATGGAGTACTCCTAGAAGCCAATCAATCCGCATTAGGCTCGATCGCGGCTATGTCGTCCGAAATCATCGGTCAAAAGTTTTGGGAGACACCCTGGTGGACGCATTCAGTAGAGCTACAGCAGCAACTCATTGATGCGATCGATCGGGCAGCCAAAGGCGAAGTCATGCACTATGAAGTCACATTTCCCGATGGGAGTGGCAATCTAATGACGACTGACTTTTCGCTCAAACCGCTTTTTGATGAAGGTGGCCAAATTGTGAAGCTGATTGCTGAAGCGCGCGATATCACCGATCGTAAGCAAACCCAAGCCGATCTTGAAAAGCGAAACCAAGAGCTAAACTCATTTGTATATGTGGTGTCTCACGATCTCAAAGCTCCCCTGCGTGCAGTTGCCAATCTCTCCCAGTGGATCGAAGACGACTTAGAAGGACAACTCACCGCCGATAACCAATCGCAAATGAACCTCTTGCGTAGCCGTGTCCAGCGGATGTCATCAACTATTGATGGACTGCTCGACTATGCTCGGTGCGGTCACAACGATGAAGAAATCGAACTGGTTGAAGTGGCCAAATTGCTGGTAGACGTAATTGATTCGGTGGACCCACCACCCACCTTTACAATAAATCTCCCTACCGAAATGCCGACGCTTTTTGCCAAACGATTGCCGTTATTTCAGGTATTAGTTAACCTAATCGGCAATGGTATCAAACACCATCATTCCGAGGCTGGCGCTATTCAGATTTCGATCGAGGATCATGGCGATTTCTATGAATTTGCGATCGCTGATAATGGCCCAGGCATTGCACCAGAACATCAAGAGCAGATGTTTAAAATCTTCCAAGCCGTGAATCCCCAAAATCGATCGGACAGCACGGGAATTGGGTTGGCGATCGTCAAAAAGACGATTGAAGCCGAAGGG
This sequence comes from Synechococcales cyanobacterium, assembly GCA_043787035.1. Taxonomy (GTDB): domain Bacteria; phylum Cyanobacteriota; class Cyanobacteriia; order Leptolyngbyales; family Leptolyngbyaceae; genus JAAFJU01. The sequence goes on along the minus strand of JAYVVL010000078.1, from coordinate 3,044 downwards.
GGTGCAATTTGGTTGGAGTCTGAACTAGGCAGGGGTACAACATTTTACTTTACTTGGTTCCAGCGTTAGCATAGACGGCTGTCGGAGGGTTTTGCGATGAGACAAGCGAAACAGAGGACCGACATAATAAAACAATTAGCATTGAGGACAAAATCCATGGTCACTCGCCTAGCTGTAGACATAGAGCTTCTGAAAGCAGCTATCGAAAGCGATAGCTAAGCTACAATCGAAACTGTCGTAGAAACAGCCTTACGTGAATATATTCGTCGTCGGCAATAACTTAAAGAAGCCGTTATGATTGGAGCCACTAAAGCCGATCGAGGTGAACTGCTCGACGGTGAAACTGCAATGAGAAACCTGCAACAAAAGCTCCATCAATGGAGAGCAGAAGCGTAACCCTCAATGAATCGAATCCATCGTTTACCGGGTCACCGAAAAAATGGTAGAGATTTTGCGCATTATCAGTGGATATCGAGACATGGCTGATTTGTTCGCCGAAGATTAGCTGAACCAAGTGTAAAAGCGATGGGTTAAAAAGCTGTTGGTATGGTGTATGAGGTAGTAAGCCATTGGAGTTTGAATGGGACGAAGAAAAGGCATTGAGTAACTTTAGGAAGCATGGGATCAGCTTTAAAGAAGCGAAAACGATTTTTAACGATCCTTATGCACTCACAATTCCAGACCCAAGACATTTCATTTTGGAAGAGCGCTGGGTTGATGTTGGCTTCTAAACTCAGTTTCGAGTTGTCTACGTAGTTTACACCGAGCGTCAGAACGTTACCCGTATTATTGGTAGTCGTCTAGCAACCCCCAAGGAACGTAAAATCTATGAACAATCAAAATCCCGATTACTCTGATGACTTAATGCCTGAGTATGATTTTTCACAAGGTGTGCAAAGTAAGCACTATAAAGCCTATCGTCAGGGACATTCCGTCACCATTCACAACATAAATGGGACGATCGAGACACAGTACTTTACCTTGGCGGATGGTGCAGTTATGCTAGACCCAGATGTACAAATTTACTTTCAAGACGCAGAAGCCGTAAATCAGGCACTTCGGACATTGATTCAATCCGGTTCGGCTTGACGGCTTATTAGACTAAGATTGATCGTCGCTGGCACATGTAGTTTCTAATTCAACGTTTAATCCGATCGAGTCGCCGAAAATCGGAGTCTGACATAATCAGCCGTCCATTGCCCTGATGCATCACAGAGCGTCGGTTTCAACATTGCAATGACATCTGCTAAAAAGGCATCTTGAAGCGCAGGTTCTATTGCACCAATGAACGGATTTGCAAAGGTCATCAGCCAGCCCCGAAGATCAGTCGGGAGCGGCGTGGGACGAGGAATCAGCTTAATGTCGTTGACGCCAAACCCATTCGCTTCTAGTCGGGATTGGTAGTCTTCAACGGTTGGGAAATACCAAGGATTGAGCGGTTCTGCATCAATTCCGCGCTGCTTTAAAACCGTATAGAGAGCCGTTTCGATCGCCGAAACATTGCCCCGTCCGCCGAACTCTCCCACAAAGCGTCCCCATGGTTTTAGCGCCTGCCGGACGCCCTGAATAACTGCGTCCGGTTGCTTCATCCAGTGCAAAGCCGCATTGGTCAGAACCGCATCAAACTCAGCCTCAAACTGAAGATTCTGCCCATCCATGAGTCGTACATCTAGTCCAAGAGCTTGAGCCGCATAAACCAGCTCGGGGCTAGAGTCTACACCGACGATCGCGCAGCCCAAAGCCTTTAGTTTTAAGGTGAGCGCTCCGTCTCCACAGCCTAAGTCTAGGATTCGTTCCCCCGCTTGAGGATTCAGCCAGTCCACAACAGGCATCCCCAAATCAGCGACGAAGCGACCGTTTTCAGCATAGGTCTCTGAACTCCAGACTTGTCCCATGGGGGAACGTCTCCTAAAACTTGATTATTCGATTAGCGTAGCATTTTCAGCGCCAACTAAGGGAGTAGCAACTAAATAACACCTCAGCTTTCCGAGTCTCTGACAAGGAAAGCCCCCGAGAACCCAATTCTGGGGGGACATGAGTTTCCGAAGCCCCCAGAATTGGGGGTTGGGGGCCTTCTTCGTCAGAGTATTTTATTTTCACGCAGATCCCTAAGGAATCGTAATGGGAATCAACGCATTTTCAGGGAAATACTGACGATAGCGTCCCCCATCAGACATCACCGCCACCAGCCGCAACTGCGAATCGGGCTGCATCTGTAAATCAGCCCAAGGAATACTAATCTCTACACAAGAATCCAGCTCCACCTGCGATCGGGTCATGCGAGAATGCCAGCGCCAATGTTCACCCGCTTCCTGCAACCACACCGTTTTCGTAAGCAAGTTAATGCCCAGATGATGACGGTACTGATAGTTCAGCGGAGCCTCATCAGGCAAGTCCACCATGGGAATCGGACTGTTATAAGTGGAATGGTTTTCGTAATACCACAGGAGATTGAGTTCCGGTGGACAGTCTATTCCGGGCTTGATTCCCGCTTGGAAGTCAAGACGGATATACAGGTTTTGGTGGTCGTAGCCATACCATAACCGCTGGACCGCACTACTTTGGTGCATCGTCCCCCGTGCGCCGCCCACTTCAAAGCGACCCGCCCGGTCCCAATCCTGCTCATCGCCTCGTCCATCAATCATCGGATGAATGAAGCCCTCCGGCGCGCGATCGCCCTTGGCCGTATGCAACTCCAAAGGCCGCCATACTTCATCGGGAACAGATTCACCGAGAAGCTGATACACCGCCGCTAAGTGCTCCCGGAAAAGCTGGTCAAAAATGGCATCGTGATTTGACGAATGCCCTGCGCCAAACCACCAGAACCAGTCTGATCCCTGCGCCGCATCCATCGCCTCCCACACCTCAGGGTTAGATTCTTCCGTCGCTTCAGGGTGGCGAGCCAGGGTATCACGGGCGGCAGTGAGCAAGTCCCACGCTCGGTTTTTCGCCGGGTCGCCGATCCAAGTCGTAAAGCTACCATCCACCCACGATCCGCTGTGGAGCTGGTCTACGGGGATTTCTGCGGTGGGCGGGAACTGATC
>JAYVVL010000077.1:0-5887 GCA_043787035.1 Synechococcales cyanobacterium | reverse complement strand
CCTCCGTGGCTGCCGGGATGGCGTTGTACGAAATCTATCGTCAACGATCGGGCCAAACGCTTGATCCCTGGAAATTAAAGTCTCGTCTCGTTGAAAATCCAGCGGGGAGCGAGTATAAAGAGTAAGAAGGTGTTTTGAGCGATAGCGAGATTGATGAGAACGGGACGATCGCCAGATGAAGGGATTGTCCCGTTCTCGTAGGTAACGAACAAGTCCGTAGGATGGTGCCGACCGTTCATACTTGGAGTTCATCTCTAGATCGCCATTCCGTTGCTGTTGTCTAAATGATTTTGAGGTCAATGACTATGAAAGAAGTGTTGATTAGTGCTCTCGAACAGATTGGAATGGCTTGGTGGGTCGAAGTCATCACGGACGCCCCAAGCTGCACCTACTACTTCGGTCCATTTCTGACGTCTAGTGAGGCCAGTTCCCATCAATCTGGCTATCTCGAAGATCTCAAGACCGAAGGCGCACAGGACATTAAAGTTGAAATGAAACGTTGCAAACCCCAACAGCTAACGTTCTGTAATCTCGAAACAACCTAAATTTTCGACCTAGATTTCAACCTAGATCTTAGTTTCTTCAAGCCAGCGATCGATTCGCCTCAACACCGCCTCAGACTTTTCCCACGGCAACAAATGGGCCGTGTCTTGAAACACCTCCCATTCACAGTTGGGTAGCGCCTTGGCCGTCTCGCGACTGGCCGCAGGTGCAATGTGTCGATCAAATTCTCCGATTAACATCAAAACGGGAATTTGAATCTGGTAAAGATCTGGAACCCGATTGTATCCCTGTTTGATGCGACTCGTGAGCGCATGGTCGGCCTGACGAGAGGTCTTGAAATAGGCATATACCGCTCCTCTTGCCAAATACTGATATACCTCAGGCGTGTGTTGACAAACCAAATAGCGAAAGAGCGATCGTTTGGCCAAGGTCTCAATATTCCATCGCCAACCAGGCCGGACGAGATTAATCACTCCGGCCAATCCCGTGATCACATTATCTGCCAGAGACACCTTCGGATGATCCCCCCACGGGCGCGCGGCGGTAGCCACCAAGATCAATCCTTTTACCCGATCGGGATAGCGTAGCGCCAGCTCCATCGCAAAAATCCCGCCCAGTGACCATCCCAGCACCACCACCTGTTTAATTCCCCGTTCATCTAAAAGCTGCACTAAGTCCTCAAGGTGCGTCTCCATCGTAAAGGCCGATCGCGGCTGACTCTGGCCATATCCACGCAAATCCGGGGCCAGCGTCCAATATCGATCGGCCAAATGCTGCGTAAACACTCCCATACTTCGAGCGGAGCCAGGATGTCCATGAAGACAGAGAATAGGGGAAGCTGTCGGAGATTTATTTTCGCCTAATTCTTTAACGTAGAGAGAAAAGTGATTCATGATAGATCTATGATGGACGGATTGGAGTCACACCGTTCAGGATTCTTGATTCATGACTGACGAAAAAATTACGACTGCAACTAAATCGACTGCTGCTCCAGCAGCTCCCGCTGCTCCCAAAAAGGAAAAGCCCCCTGCCATCGAGGCGAAACCGTTCGCCGAATTTATACAGACCTATTACCTTCCAAGTCTTCAAGAAAACTTTGTGAAGCAAGGACTCCCCAATGTGGATCTAAAGCTTCTAAATCAGAAAATAGCTGTTGTTGGGTACGATTCTGCTCCTGAATGCTGGCAAATCGAAGGAAAGTGGGCTATCTCTGGACAGACCCGCCAATTTAATATTTATTTTTATGACGAAAACATTCAAGGATCTCGTGGGTTTTCCGTAACCGACAGCGGCAAGATAGCTAGCACTCTAGAGTCCTTCCGCATTGACGAGAGAAAGGTCACTCTTGACCTCTTAGTTCTTGGAGTGCTCCAACGTCTCAACGCTCAGAGATGGCTGGGGCGGAACTAGTGTGGCGATGAAGAGTTGTGCAAGGCTGACCTCTATTGACCGCTCAATATGTTGTTAATAGATTTCAACTTGGAATGTAACAAAACATAAAACTCGTGGGGTTCCGGGTCGAAACCTATTAAGGAGCTTGATATACTAGACCCCACATAGAACACCTAGAGCGCGATCGCACCCCATGGTAAATACTCTTAAGAAACCCGCATCAGACGAGTTGCGTCCTGGAACACTCAATCCTTCCAAGGAAACCCTTCTGACTCCCCGCTTCTACACCACCGACTTTGACGAGATGGCGAAGATGGATCTGTCGGTTAACGAAGAGGAGTTCTCCGCGCTGCTTGAAGAGTTTCGGGCCGACTACAATCGCCATCATTTCGTACGCGGTGAGTCGTTTAATCAATCCTTCGATCACATTGACGGTGAACCCCGAAGACTCTTTATTGAGTTTTTGGAGCGCTCCTGCACCGCTGAGTTTTCAGGGTTTCTGCTGTATAAAGAGCTGTCACGGAAACTGAAAGACCGAAATCCTCTGCTAGCTGAAGGGTTTGCACTGATGTCTCGCGACGAAGCCCGTCACGCAGGCTTCCTCAACAAGGCCATGTCAGACTTTAATCTGTCGCTAGATTTAGGGTTTTTGACCAAAAGCCGTAGCTACACCTTTTTCAAGCCGAAGTTTATTTTCTACGCAACTTATATTTCCGAGAAAATCGGCTACTGGCGCTACATCACCATCTACCGCCAACTCGAAGCGCACCCTGAAAACCAGCTCTACCCAATTTTCAACTTCTTTGAAAACTGGTGCCAAGACGAAAACCGTCATGGGGACTTCTTTGACGCTGTGATGCGTGCTCAGCCCTACACGCTGACGGGGATTCGTGCTCGCCTATGGTGCAGGTTCTTTCTGCTGTCGGTGTTTGCGACGATGTACCTAAATGACATTCAGCGCACAGGGTTCTACGAAATGTTAGGGTTCAACACCCGTGATTTTGAGCGTGAAGTGATCAACAAGACTAACCGATCGGCAGGTAAGGTTTTCCCAATCGTCCTAGACGTGGATCATCCGTCGTTCTATCCTCGCCTTGAGCAATGTCTGCTCAACAACGAAAAAATCGGCGTCATCAGCGCTTCTAACGCGCCTTCTGCTGTCAAACTGATCAAGAAGCTGCCTTATTACTTCAGCAATGCGGCTCAGTTGATTAGTCTTTACTTGGTGAAGCCGATCAATATGGAATCGAGTCACGGCAAAGTTCGCTAAATCCCTGGTTTTAAAGCTTGATAATATAAAATGGCCTTATCCGATCGCCCCTTGGGTCTGTTGGATAGGGTCATTTTTTAGTCATGCTTGATTTATGTCGCTGAAATTCTCGCATTCTCTGATTGTTTGGATTCTTCTATTGCCTACTCTTTCAGCAATGCTTTGGAGCTTACCCGCATCTAGCAAACCTTTACCGATCGATATTCCACCTCAAATCCAATCGAGTCCCACGCTTAAGAAATGGCGTCGCTCACTCCCCAATATTCGGCAAGACATCAATAACGACCCTAGCTTTAAAACCCGCATTCGTCTCGGTTATACCCGGTTTTCCCCAAGTAACACCCATGGCCTCTCCCTTGGTCTTGAAGATCTACGCATTGGACGCACTCCCGTGACTCTGAGCGCGTCCTACAGTTATAGTCCCATTGTTTCCACCTGGGGCATCGACGTGCAGCCCTATATTTTCCCCTTGGGAGGATACATGAACGTTGCGCCCGTAATCGGAATTCGATCGCTGTCCACCTCGACCACTCAAACCACAGAATTCAACCTCGGCGCAAGACTCCTGCTGGTCCCATCTAGAGGCGGCGGCGCAGATGTGACGCTTCAGCAAACTTGGATGGCAATCGGGACCGATCGAGAAATCGGCATAGGCAAAATATCGGTGGGCTATGCTATTGCCCCCAAACTCCGGATTGCGACGGATTTGGAACGCTGGCACGGTCGATCGATCGGTGAAACCCGCGCGAGTCTTCTCTTAGAGTGGATGCCCTAATATACCTATTGCGGCTCTACCAACCGCCACCGCGCTTGCCGTTGGGCCTAATGGTCATCCAGTTGGTTTTTGCCATGGCAAACTGCTCAGGTGATACCTTTGCGCCAGTGAGGTTCGCGCCGCTGAGATTTGCACCGCGCAAGTTGGCGTTAAGCAGATAGGCGTTGCGCAGATCGGCTCCACGCAGATCCGCATCGTGCAAATCCGCGTTGCTCAAGTAGGCTTTAAATAAATTGGCATCCCGAAGATTCGCCCCACTCAGATTGGCCCGTCCAAAATCAGCATTTACCAAAATAGCTCCTTGCAGATTGACCAACTTCAGGTTGGCTTGATGGAACGTTGCTCCGGTCAAATCGAGCCTTGGAAGCTGGAGCATCTCTAACGTATGGGACGCAAAGTCGCGCCGACCCTTCGCATAGGAGTTCTGAAGCTCCGCTGCATCTAGACGAGGAGACGGATTGGTACGATTAGCTGAACTGTTGGAATTGCGGCCTTTGGAGTCGCCCGATTGAGGCGATAGTCCACCAGCCCCCAAATTCTGCGAATTTTGACCGGACGCGCTAGCTCGAACCCGCGTGCTTCCCGGCAGTGGAATATTGATCGGATCAGGTTTACTTTGCTGACGAGCTTTAATTGCCAAAGCCGTCCGGACGGCGGGCGATAAAGGCGTGCGAGAGTTCGGTAATATCGCATCGCTTACCTTACTCTGATTGCGATTGGCAGTATTGAGACTGTTGGATAAGCTGTCGAGGTAGGGTTCGAGGTCGAGGGCGCGGAACACTTCTGTAGGATTTTGATAGCGATGGCGAACCGAACTGTCCAGCATCTTGGTCAGTACTGACGCAAAATGATCCGAAACATTCATATACTCCCGCCACAACAGCTCTCCGGTTGAGGGATCATAGGACATATCTTTCGGCGCTTTTCCCGACAGCATGTAAATACACGTTACGCCCAACGCGTAAATATCACTCGCAAACACAGGACGCATCGCCATCTGCTCAGGCGGCGCAAATCCTGGCGTCCCGATCGCAAAGGACGTGAAGGCCGTATTTTCTGATGCCTCGTTCACGGTGGCCTGGACGTGGTTTTTCACCGCTCCAAAGTCAATCAGCACAAGCTTCTGGTCGTGCGATCGGCGGATTAAGTTAGCGGGCTTGATATCTCGGTGGATCACCTGCTGACTATGGACATAATCTAAAACGGGCAAGATTTCACTCAAAAATTGCTTTACCGTCAGCTCACTAAAACACCCGTTACGCTTAACTTCCTGCTGAATCGTCGATCCGCTAACATATTCTTGAACCAAATAAAATTCTTGATTCGCCTCAAAATAATCTAGCAACCGAGGTACCTGAGGATGGTTACCAATGCGGCCTAAGGTCTCCGCCTCCCGCTCAAATAGCTCCCGCGCCATCTGCATTACATGGGGCGCTGTGGTGTTGGGCCGAAGCTGCTTAACCACACAGTTTGGTTGGCCAGGAAGCACCTCATCCCGCGCCAAATACGTTGCCCCAAACCCACCTTGACCTAGGGCATGGAGAACTCGATATCGATCGCGCAGTAAAAGCTTAGAACCGCAGGCTTGACAGGATTCGGCGTCGATTAGATTTTCTGGATTTGGACAGCCTGGACTCAAGCAGTAGCTCATTCAGCATTACCCGCTTTGCACTAGCAAACAATTTAAACGGATCAAATCAACTTTAACGCGTGAGATTACTATAAGTTCGACAAATATCTCTGGAAAAATCATGGAGAGCAACAGACCTACTGTCGGGCTGCTCCTCTGCGACTAAACCGAGTCATCGATACCTGTTTATCCCCGTAAACTTAGTGTATTAAATTCAGGTGGTCCCTGTCATGTCCTTTAGGTAAAATCCGGCGTCGGAGTTACCGATCGTGGAATAAGACTGGATCCAGTATCGACCTCAAAGCTATTACAGTTT